>JAKDLH010000035.1 GCA_030452945.1 Microlunatus sp.
TCACCGCGCCCGGCGGGAGCGCGGTGACGATGTCGTTGTTCCAGTGGGTCGCCACCGCGTCGGCCGGAACAGCGGAGAACAGCGGATCGGCCGCGGCCGCCGGGACCAGCCCGACCCCGACCGTGCCACCCTGCTGGCCCAGCGGTGACCGGCTCACCGCTCCGCCGCAGGCCACCGCCAGCAACTGGTGTCCCAGGCAGATCGCCAGCGTCGGCACCGCCTCGGACACGGCTTGGGCCAACAGTGCCCGGGTCGCCGGCAGCCAGGGGGCTGCCTCGTCGTCGTAGGCGCCCATCTCCCCGCCCAGGACGACCAGACCGGAAAATCTGGACAGGTCGACCGGCTGCGGCTCACCGGCGTAGGGCCGCACCGCTCGCCAGTCGCAGCCGGCCTCCGATAACCACCTCCCGACCCGGTTGGGCGGACAGACGGCGGTGTGCTGGACGACGAGCACGGGACGGTTCATCGAGTCCCCTCGGTGGTCGGTGAGTCGGTCGGGCGGTGTGGGTGTGGCCGACTAACCTAGGCCACTGTCGGCGTGGTGGTCCGCGACGGCGTGAGGAGGCGGAGGTTCCGGTGGTGATGGGGGACAGGGCAAGACATGGTCGATAGCTTCGTCCATCTCCACGTCCACTCCGAGTACTCCATGCTGGACGGAGCCGCCCGGGTCGGCGACCTGTTCGCCGGCTGTGAGCAGCTGGACATGCCGGCGATCGCGGTCACCGATCACGGCAACCTGTTCGGCGCGTACGAGTTCTACAAAGCAGCTCGGAACTCCTCGGTCAAGCCGATCATCGGGCTCGAGGCCTATGTCACGCCCAAGACGCACCGCTCCGAGCGAAAACGGGTCCGTTGGGGAGACAGCAGGAACGGCGTCAGCAACGGCGACGACGTCTCCGGTGGCGGCGCGTTCACCCACATGACGCTGCTGGCCGAGAACACCCCGGGCATGCACAACCTGTTCCGGCTGGGTTCCCGGGCCTCCCTGGAGGGCTACTTCTACAAACCGCGGATGGACCGCGAGTTGCTGAACACCTACCATCAGGGACTGATCGCCACCACCGGTTGTCCATCCGGAGAGGTGCAGACCTATCTCCGGCTCGGTCGCTACGACGACGCCGTGGCCAGCGCCGCTGAGTTCCGCGACATCTTCGGGGCCGGCAGCTACTACGTCGAGCTGATGGATCACGGCTTGGCGATCGAGAAAAGGGTCCGCGAGGACCTGTTGCGGATCGCCAAGGACCTGAGCCTGCCGCTGGTCGCGACCAACGACCTGCACTACGCCCACCGCGAGGACGCCGCCGCGCACGAGGTGCTGCTCTGCGTGCAGTCCGGCTCGACCATGGCCGACGCGAACCGGTTCAGGTTCGACGGTGACGGCTACTACCTCAAGTCGCCGGCCGAGATGCGGGCCCTGTTCGCCGAACTGCCCGAAGCCTGCGACAACACCCTGGCCATCGCCGAACGCTGCGACGTCTCCTTCACCGAGGGCAACGGCACCTTCATGCCGCGCTACCCCTGCCCGCCGGGGGAGAACGAGGAATCCTGGTTCGTCAAAGAGGTCGAGGCCGGCCTGCGGCGCCGTTACCCCGCCGGCATCCCCGACGACGTACGACAACAGGCGACCTTCGAGACCGACGTCATCATCTCGATGGGTTTCGCCGGCTATTTCCTGGTGGTGGCCGACTTCATCAACTGGGCCAAGGAGAACGGCATTCGCGTCGGCCCGGGCCGGGGCTCCGGCCCGGGCTCGATGGCCGCGTACGCGATGCGGATCACCGATCTGGACCCGTTGCGGCACGGTCTGATCTTCGAGCGGTTCCTCAACCCTGACCGCGTCTCGATGCCGGACTTCGACATCGACTTCGATGAGCGCCGCCGGGGCGAGGTGATCCGTTACGTCACCGACAAGTACGGCGAGGACCGGGTCAGCCAGATCGTCACCTACGGCACGATCAAGGCCAAGCAGGCGGTCAAGGACGCGTCCCGGGTGCTCGGCTATCCGTTCGCGGTGGGGGAACGCATCACCAAGGCGATGCCGCCACCGGTGATGGGCAAGGACGTGCCGCTGAGCGGGGTGTTCGATCCCGAGCACAAGCGCTATTCCGAGGCGGGAGAGTTCCGGGCCCTGTACGACGGCGACGCCGAGGTCGCCAAGGTGGTCGACACGGCCCGCGGCCTGGAGGGGCTGAAGCGGCAGTGGGGCGTGCACGCGGCCGGCGTGATCATGTCGTCGGACCCGTTGATCGACATCATCCCGATCATGCGCCGCGAGCAAGACGGCGCGATCATCACCCAGCTCGACTATCCGACGTGCGAGTCGCTGGGTCTGATCAAGATGGACTTTCTCGGCTTGCGGAACCTGACCGTGCTCGACGACGCGGTGGCCAACACCGGGCTCAACCGGGGCGTCGAGTTGGTGCTGGAGGATCTGCCCCTGGAAGACGCGCCCACCTATGCGCTGCTGGGTCGTGGCGACACGCTTGGGGTGTTCCAGCTCGACGGTGGGCCGATGCGCTCGCTGCTGAAGCTGATGCGGCCGGACAGTTTCGAGGACATCTCGGCCGTGCTGGCGCTCTACCGGCCCGGTCCGATGGGGGCAGACAGCCACACCAACTACGCCCTGCGCAAGAACGGTCGGCAGGAGATCAGCCCGATCCACCCCGAGCTGGCCGAGCCGCTGGCCGAGATCCTGGGCACCACCCACGGTCTGATCGTCTACCAGGAGCAGGTGATGGCGATCGCCCAGAAGGTGGCCGGCTACAGCCTCGGCCAAGCCGATCTGCTGCGGCGTGCCATGGGCAAGAAGAAGAAGGAGATCCTGGACGCCGAGTTCATCCCGTTCTCCAACGGGATGACGGCCAACGGCTACTCCGCGCCGGCGATCAAGGCGTTGTGGGACATCTTGGTCCCGTTCTCCGACTACGCGTTCAACAAGGCCCACACCGCGGCGTACGGGCTGGTGTCGTACTGGACGGCCTACCTCAAGGCCAACTACCCCAGCGAGTTCATGGCCGCGCTGCTCACCTCGGTGGCCGACGACAAGGACAAGATGGCGATCTACCTCGGCGAGTGCCGCCGGATGGGGATCCAAGTCCTGCCACCGGACGTCAACGAATCCGCCGCCAACTTCACGCCGGTCGGCACCGACATCCGGTTCGGGCTGACCGCGGTGCGCAACGTGGGGGTGAACGTGGTCGACGGCATCGTCGCGGCCCGCACCGAGCACGGCAAGGCTGCCGACTTTTACGCCTTCTTGGACGCGGTGCCGCTGCCGGTCTGCAACAAACGGGTGATCGAGTCCTTGATCAAAGCCGGGGCGTTCGACTCGATGGGCCATCCGCGCCGGGCGCTGATGAGCGTGTTCGAGAACGCGGTTGATGGGGTTCTGGACTTGAAACGCAACTCCGCGCACGGCCAAGACGACCTGTTCGGGGCAGGCGGGCTCGGCGACGACGACGCTGGCGAGACGATGCCGTTGGGCACCGTGCCGGACCTGGCGGACTGGGACAAGCGAACCAAGCTCGCGTTCGAGCGCGACATGCTCGGCCTGTACGTCAGCGACCACCCGCTGCAGGGGTTGGAGCACGTCCTGCTCGCCGAACGCGACATCGGTATCGGTGAGCTGATGAGCGACGACGGCGTGCGCGAGGGCATGGTGACCATCGCGGGGATGATCACCTCGATCACCCGCAAGACCACCAAGCGCGGCGACATCTGGGCGATCGTCGTGGTGGAGGACCTGGAAGCCTCGATCGAGGTGCTGCTGTTCCCTCGGGCCTACGAGCTGGTCTCCACCGTGCTGGCCACCGACACCGTCGTCCGAGTCAAGGGACGGATCAAGTCCGACGACGACTCGGTGTCGTTGAACGCCCAGGAGCTGACGCTGCCCGACATCACCGAGACCGCCTCGGGACCGGTGGTGATCTCCCTGCCGGCGGTGCGCTGCACGCCCCCGGTGGTGCAGCAGCTTTCCCAGGTGCTGAAGTCGCACCCCGGCACGACCGAGGTGCGGCTCAAGCTGGTGAAGCAGGACACGACCATCCTGATGCGGTTGGACAGCCAATTGCGCGTGACCCCGTCGCCGCCGCTGATGGCCGACCTCAAAGCGCTGCTCGGCCCCTCCTGCCTGGCCCCACCAGGACGCCTTGAGACGGCCAGTGCCTGAGTCCACCGACACCGGCGGCCTAGGGCTCTCCGCTCGGGTGGTCGGGTTCTTGAGCCTGGCGCTGGGACTCGGCGCCGGTGCCGGAGTTCTGTGGTGGCTGATCGTGACGCGGCCGGCCTATCGGCTGGACTCCCAGGGCCGCGCGTCGGTGACCGAGCGGGGACTGACCCAATTTTTCGCCGGTGACGCCTGGTATTGCCTGCTGGGGTTGGTGATCGGCGTCGGACTGGGGGTTCTCGGCTGGCGGGTGCTGCGTGATCTGGGGTGGCCGGTGGTGCTGGTCGTAGTGATCGGCGGGGCGGCGGCAGGACTGCTGTGCTGGTTGGTCGGCTACCAGCTTGGGCCGGGAGAGTTCACCCCGCGGCTGGCGGCGGCGACGCCCGGCGACGCGGTGCCGATCACGTTGACCGTCCGCTCCAAGGCCGCCCTGCTGTCCTGGCCGCTGTGTGCGGTGACGCCGGTGCTGTTCGCCTCGTCGCTGGGTCGTGACTCCGAGGAGCCGAAGCCGATCCTCACCCGTTCTCGATCAGCGGACGACGGCGACTGAGCGTGCCCCGGTAACCGCCCGCAGGTCCGCGGGACTGAGTTCGACCTGCAAGCCTCGGCGGCCAGCCGACACGAAGATCGTCTCGAACGCCTCCGCCGAGTCGTCGAGCACCGTGGGCAGCGGGGTGCGTTGACCGATGGGGGAGATGCCGCCGACCACGTAGCCGCTGCTGCGGGCTGCGACCCCCGGTTCGGCCATCGTCGCCCGCTTGACCTCCAAGGCCGCGGCCAGCGCCTTCAGATCGAGCTGCCCGGCCACGGGGACGACCGCCACCACGAGCGGGCCGCCGAGGTCGACCACCAGGGTCTTGAAGATGCGCCTCGGGTCCTGCCCGGTGGCGGCAGCCGCCTCCGCGCCGAAATGGGTGTTGTCGTCGTGGTGGGTGTACGGGTGCAGCACGAAGCTGATCCCGGCTTCGGCCAGGGCCACCGTGGCGGGCGTGCCGCCTCCGGTGATCTGCTGCTTTTGTCTCTTGCCCATGAGCTGATTCCCATCGGCTTCACCACCTCAGAAGCCGCGGAGCTCCTCGGTGCCCAGCCCGGCCAAGCCCATGTTCTGCATCGTCCGGGCGCCTTCGGCCCGGTAGTCGTGCTCGAGGACGATCGAGGCGATCTGGATCACCGCGTCCATGACCGGAGTGGCGACATCGAGTGAGCGAGCGAGGTCGGTGAAGAACACCATGGTGTAGCCGACATCCTCGGTGAGATAGCGGTTGTCCAGGCTGTTCTGCGCCATGATCCCCAGAAACCCGGGGGCCTTGGAATAGCCGGTGGTGTAGTTCGCCTCGGTCATGTAGCCCTGCTGAACTCCGAGTTCCGGTTCGGACAAGATGCTGACCCCGATGGCCTTGGCGATCGCCTGCCGCTCGTGGTCTACGGCCTCCATCAGCCGGCCCGAAGCCGGCGTGACGCCCTCCTCGTAGAAGGTGAAGTCGCCGTGGGTCCGGTCGATGAGGGCGGCGTTCAACAGCGTCACGGCGGGGTGGATGACCGGATTACCGTTTTGCAACGTGGTCTGGAAGATCGACTCGGCTTTTTCGGTGTGCGGCCAGACCGACTGCATGACCTCGAGCAGCTTCGGGGTCGCCGAGCGCGGGGCGGCGGCGGCAAAGAATCCGGTGTCGAAGCGGTGGAAAATGCGGATCTCGGCTTCGCCGGTGGCCCGCACCGCGTACGGCAACGTGCTGGTCTCACCGACCACGACCGTCTCGTCGTGCAGGTCGAGACCGGCGGCCTCCTTGAAGGCGAGGCTGCCCACACATGAGCCCGGGCACACCACCACCGTCATCCCCTCCCGCAGGTGAGGTCCGGCGTCAGCGGCCAGCGGTGGCGTGGCGTAGGCCGGGCCGACCACGAACACCACTTCCGCTCCGGCCATGGCCTCGGCGATGTCGGTGGTGGCGGTGGCGATCTTGGCGAAGCCTTCCAGTGCTCCCTGGCTGGTGATCCCGCCGCGCTCGCGCACCGCGGTGATCTGCTCGTCGAACTCCGGTCGCGCGTAGAGCGCCACCTCGTGTCCCTGGTCAGCCCACTCGTACGCGACGGCGAGTCCGCCGTTTCCGGTGCCAAGTACGGCGACCTTCATGCCGATCTCCTCTCCTAGCGATGATGCTGTCAACGCTGACGATTCCTGACGGCGGAATCTAGCACCTCCCCGCGGTCGGTCTGCCGGCCCGTCGAGCCGCCCCGGGTCAGACCAGCAGCCGGAGCAGCGCGGTCACCGTCACCGCCACCACGAACACCACCAGCACGCCGGCGCGGAAGAGCAGCGCGATAATCCCGGCGGCGACGCCGACGGCCACCCGCCAGTCAAGCGACCAGCGACCGCCCCCGTCGGCGAGTTCGACCACCACCAACGCGGTGAGCATGGCGATCGGCAAGAAGCCGGCGATGCGCTGCACGGTGGGATCGGCCAGCACCGACTCCGGTAGTGACACGCCCGCGAGCTTCAGCGCGTACGACCCCAACGAGGCGATCACCACGGCCACCAGCAGGGCCGTCATCGGCGGGCCAGCCCGGCGATGACCGCGACTGCCACGGCGGCGATGACTGGGACCCCGGCCGGAGCGACGGGAATCAGCAGAAGAGCCAGCAGTCCGCCGGCGACCGCGACGATCTGGCCTGATCTGGTTCGCAGCGAGGGCCAGAGCAGGGCCAAGAACACCGCAGGCGCGGCGGCGTCCAGCCCGAACCGCTCGGGGTCGACGGCGGCGCCCAACAGGGCACCGACCAGACTGCCGGTCTGCCACAGGGTGAACAGGATCAACGCGGTGGCCCAGAACGCGTACCGCTTCGCCCGCGGCTCGGCTTGACCGACGGCCATCGCCGTGGTCTCGTCGATCACGAAATGGGCGGTGACCAGCCGCCGCCAACCCCGTGGAGACAGGATCTCGGCGATGGGTACGCCGTAGAACGCGTTCCGCGCTCCCAGCAGCAGCGCCGCCGGGATGGCCGCCCACGGGGAACCGGCTGCCGCGACGCCCACGAAGGCGAACTGGGAGGCCCCAGAGAACATCACCAGACTGAGGATCATGGTCTGTCCGATGGTGAGCCCGCTGCCCACCGACACCGCGCCGAAGGTGGCGCCGAACATCCCCGCGTACACCCCGAGACCGATCGCGGCCCGGAGCACGGCGGGATAGGCCCGGGCCGAAGACCCCATGGTCATCGCAACGCCGTATTCATCGCAGCACCGCCACCAGTTGCACCAGCAGTGGAGCGACCAGCAGCGCGGGGAGCAGGTTCCCCACCGGCACCGCCTTGATCTGCAGCAGCCGGATCCCCACTCCGATCAGCAGCAGACCGCCGACGGCGGTGATCGCGGCCAGGTGCGCCTCCGGCAGCACGTCACCCACCAGGAAGCCGACCAGCGTCAGCGCTCCCTGGACCACAGCGACCGCGACGGCCGCGGCCATCACCCCGATCCCCAGCGAGGCGGCGAACGCGATGGAAGCGAACCCGTCCAGGGTCGCCTTGAGGATCAGCTGCTCGCTACCCAGGCCGATACCCTCGAACAGCGACCCGAGGACGGCCAGTGGCCCAACGCAGAAGATCAACGAGGTGGAAACGAAGCCCTCGATGAAGCGCTCCCGCGCGGCGTCCTCGGCTGCGTCAGTCCCGTGGTCGGCGGCGGTCACCCGTCCGCGACCGAGCCGGAATCGCAGCCAGCCGCCGAAGTCCTCCAGCCGCCGCTCGAGGTCCAGCAGCGATCCGATGATCCCGCCGATCAGCAGGGATCCGAGCACGATCAGCACCGGGGCACTGCGGCCGACCGCGCTCGAGAACGCTGACGAGGTGACCTCGACCGCGGCCAGTCCGCCGATCAGCAGGGTGACCAGACCGAGCGCGTCGGTGACGGTGAGGCGGATCCTCCTGGGCAGGCGGGCGCCGAGCAGCAGCCCGATGGTCGAGCCGACCACGATCGTCACGATGTTGACGAGAGTGCCGAAACCAGGAAACACGGGTGGCGGTCGTCCTCAGCGTTCCGGGACGTACAGGTCTTCGAGCACGACGGGCACGTTACCCGCACCGTTGGCCGGAATCGGGCGTCGTGCCGACTTGCTAAAGCCGCAGCGGCGTGTGTGGGGGATCGGCCGAGCGTCCCTGGAAGGACAGGATGCGGGGGTTGACGATCACGCCGTCGCGGATCTCGATAGCGCGACGGATGGTCTCGTCGCCATCCCAGGCGTTGGGGCCGGCCGCGACGATCGCCAGATAGCCGAGCAGGGCCTCGCTGATCTCCCAGGTCGCGGAGTTCCACAGGTGGGACGGGCTGTGGTCGACCGCATAGCAGTGCAGCCCGTTCCCCACCTCGAAGATCGGGTCCGCGAAGCTTGTCGGCCGTGACCAGGAGAAGCCCATCCCCTCGTCGCAGGAGACGTCGACGAACAGGGTGCCCGGCGAGAAGGTGTCCAGATCGTCCTCGGTCACGAACATCAGCGGATCGTCGGTGTCCTGCAGGATGCAGTTGACCACGATGTCGTACTCGGCCAGCACCTCGACCAGCGGACGGGACCCCGAGCCCGATTCGTCGAATACGCGGGGGTGCCCTGGATGGTCCGGATCGTGGCCGAACGTCTGCATCTGGACGAAGGCGATGGGCGAGGCGACGGCGGCGACATCGCGTTGGGTCAACACGGTCACGTCGTGGATCCCCATGGCGGCCAGGCCGCGTACGGCACCCCGCGCCGTCGCGCCGAAGCTGATCACCACGGCGCGAAGTCGCCGACCGTAGTCGCTGGTGCTTCCCCGCAGCGCCATGGCGTGCAGCACCGAGCAGTAACCGGCCAGTTCGTTGTTCTGGTGGAACACGTGGACACTGAAGTTGCCTTCTCGGGTCCAGTGGTTCATCGCTTCCCAGGCGATCAGCGTGAGTCCACGATCGACCGCGACCTGGGTCAGCTCGAAGTCCTGCACGCAGTGCGGCCATCCCCAGACCACCTGCCCAGCCTCGAGGTGAGCTAGATCCTCGGGCACCGGCTTGGGCAACACCACCACGTCGCACCGGGCCAGCAACTCCTCTCGAGACAGCAACCCAGCGACCATGCCCGACAGCTGTTCGTCGGTGGCGCCGAACAACTTCCCGTAGCCCCGCTCGAGGTACATCCGGGCTCGGAGCTCCGGCTCGATCCGACTCAGGTGATCGGGGTGGATGGGCAGGCGTCGCTCGTCCGGCTTGTGAGAGTTCGCCACGATCCCGAGGCTCAACGGCAGCATGGCGCTGATTCTACGGACGAAGGGCTTCTCCGGACGAAGGGCTTCTACGGACGAAGGGCGCGACTTCGTTCGTGACGTCAAGCCGGGAGTCTGAGCGCGTTGGCCGGCGGTGACGTAGCGGTCGTCGAGGAGATCACCGAGTGGCTGCGGCAGATGGTCTCCTGGTTAGGGACGACCACCAAACGGACCCATTCCTGTCGCATACTCCCGCGTTTGCTCGCAAACGACCTTCTGAGGCTCGCCCGCGACGCGCCCGAGGCCAGTTCGAGTTAATTCGGCACAAGGTTGGGCGCTGCCTGGCCCTCGGGTCGCCGCAGGATCACACTGCGACCGACCAGCAGCGTGGACACGAGCAACAGGAGCCCACCGATGGCGGCCAACCGGTCGGGCAGAACCAGCGCCACCGGCAGGGAGAGTCCAAGTAACACCGCCTGCCACACCGACACCAGGCGCGATCGTCCCATCCCGATGGCGAAGAGGATCCAGCCCAGCGGAAGCAGGAGCACCTCACCGATCCCGAACACGGCCAGCGGCCACGTGCCGCCGATCAAGAACTGCACCATCACCTCGCGGTGGTCCGCCAACGCTGGCGCGACGGCGCGGACATTGTTGAACCAGAAGCCGTTCGCCACCGCCGCGCAGGCGAACCCCGCGGCAGCCATGCCTGCCCCGCACGTGACGATGGCGGCGCCCCGGCCGCGTACGGGCGCTGCCGCTGCACACACGAACGGAATCAACAAGAGCACGGCGAGCACGGTCATCAACCCGGCAGCGGCTGTGCGATCGGGGGCGGCGGCGACCCGGCCGAGCAGGTCGCCCATAGGCCCAGGCTCATCGAGCAGCTCATCGGTGCCCGGCACCGCAACCAGCGTGCTGATGATCACCAGGACGGAGCTCAGAACTCCCGAGGCGGCGAGCAGACCCCGGCGCACTGTGGTCACGGTGCCCTCCTGATGCTCACCAACCATGGAATCGCCTCGCGCTCTCGTCTGGTTCAATTCTGCACCCGATCGCCTTCGCCCGTGCCCAACTCGGCGGGGAACCAGCAACGGATCGACCGCACCGGATCGACAGCGTCACGCCCCTGATCTCCACGGGTACCCGCCCCTGGTTGGGACCACGTTTGCGCGCATTTGCGGGTAAACGGCCAGCAAACGCTCGCCCCAGACCGCGTACGCCCGCAATTGCTCGCAAAGGACGGCCCCGGCGGTGCGCCCAGACCTCGTACCCGCGCAATTGCTCGCAAACGACGGCCCCGAGCCCAGGTTCTCGGCCGCTGGAATTCCCCACCGACGCCACACCGCCACCTCCGTAGACTCGCGGCGTGCTCCGAGTGATCGACCTTCGCGACCGGCTGAGTGCCGGTCAGACGCTGGACTACGCCGCCATCGTGCCGCGCGCCGCCTTCGACGTGGAGGCCGCGGTCGAGGTGGTGCGTCCCATCTGCTCCGACGTCGCCGCCCGCGGGCTGAGCGCGCTCCAGCACTGGTCGGACCGGTTCGACCATGTGGTGCCCGAATCGTTCCGGATTCCGGCAGCCGATCTGGAAGCCGCGGTCGAGACTCTCGATCCCGAGGTGCGCGCCGCCTTCGAGGTCGCCATCGAGCGTCGACGTCGGGTGAGCGAGGCCGAGCGGGGGGAGACCGAGACCGTCGTAGAGCTGGCTCCCGGAGCGATGGTTACCCAGCGGATGATCCCGATCGACCGGGTGGGCCTGTATGTGCCCGGCGGGCTGGCGGCGCTGGCCTCCAGCGTGATCATGAACGTGGTCCCGGCCCAGGCTGCCGGCGTCACCTCCATTGCGGTGGCCTCGCCGCCGCAGCCGGAGTTCGACGGTCGACCGCACCCCAACATCTTGGCCTTGTGCCACCTGCTCGGGGTCGAGGAGGTGTACGCGGTCGGGGGCGCCCAGGCGATCGCGATGTTCGCGTACGGGGTGTCGGGGCTGTGCGCCAAGGTGGACTTGGTCACCGGACCGGGAAACATCTATGTGGTGGCGGCCAAACGGCTGCTCAAGGGCCAGGTCAACATCGACTCCGAGGCCGGCCCGACCGAGATCGCCATTCTGGCCGACGCGAACGCCGACCCCGCTCACGTCGCCGCCGACCTGATCTCCCAAGCTGAGCACGATCCGGCCGCCGCCGCCGTGCTGGTCACTGACAGCGCCGGTCTGGCCACGGAGGTCGCCACCGAGCTGGCGGCGCAGGTGCCCGAGGCCAAGCACGCCGAGCGGATCTCCACGGCGCTGTCTGGACAGCAGTCAGCTGTCGTCTTGGTCGACGACATCGAGCAGGGGATCGAGGTGGTGAACGCCTACGCTGCCGAGCACCTCGAACTGCACACCGCCGACGCCGCCGCGGTGGCGAGCAGGATCACCAATGCGGGCGCGATCTTCGTCGGCACCTGGTCCCCGGTCTCGTTGGGTGATTACTGCGCGGGCAGCACCCACGTGCTGCCGACCGCGGGCTGCGCGTGCCACTCCTCGGGTCTGACCGTACGGAGCTTCCTCAAGGCCGTGCACGTGATCAACTACGACGAGGCGGCGCTGCGTGAGGTGGCCCGCCACGTCGAGGTGTTCGCCGAGTCGGAGGATCTGCCCGCGCACGGTGCGGCCATCACCCGCCGGTTCAGTGGCGAGACCCGATGACCGCGACCGCGGCCGGGTTGGGCAGCCTGCCGGTCCGCCCGGAACTGGTCGGCGAAGTCCCGTACGGCGCGCCCCAGCTCGAGGTGCCGTACCGGTTGAACGTCAACGAGAACCCGTACCCGCCCAGCGAGCGGGTCGCGGCCGAGGTCGCGACCGCGGTCGCCGCCGCCGCCCGGTCGATGAACCGCTATCCGGAGCGGGACGCGATCGAGCTGCGGTCCGACCTGGCTCGCTATCTCGGTCATGGACTGAGCGCCGATCAGGTGTGGGCGGCCAACGGCAGCAACGAGGTGATGCTGCACGTGCTGATGGCCTTTGGAGGTCCCGGTCGGGCCGCATGCTCGTTCGCACCGACCTATTCGATGTATCCCGAGTACGCCCGCGACACCCACACCGCCTGGACCACCGTCCCGCGGCGCGCCGACTTCACCGTCGACCCGGGTGCGGCGGTGGCCGCGATCACCGAGCGGCAACCCGACGTGGTGCTGGTCGCCAGCCCCAACAACCCGACCGGCACCTCGGTGGCGCTGGACACCATCGCGGCCATCGCCGGGGCGGCGCCGGGAGTGGTGGTGGTCGACGAGGCCTACTACGAGTTCGCCCGGGCCGGCACGCCGAGTGCGCTGGAGCTGCTGCCGGAGTTTCCGCGGCTCGCGGTGACCCGGACCATGTCCAAAGCTTTCGCCTTCGCCGGCGGGCGCCTGGGCTACCTGGCCGCGTCGACGGCGTTCGTGGACGCCCTGCGGATCGTCCGGCTGCCCTATCACCTGTCGACGGTGACGCAGGCGGTGGCGCGGGTGGCGCTGGCGAACGCCGACGAACTGCTGGCCGCGGTGGACAAGCTGCGGAGCAACCGTGACGACTTGGCCCGGTGGTTGATCGGCCGCGGTCTGCAGGTGGCCGACTCTGACGCCAACTTCGTGTTGTTCGGCCGACTCGCGGACCGGCAGGCAACCTGGCAGGCTCTGCTGGACCGCGGCGTGCTGATCCGGATCGTCGGACCGGACGGCTGGCTGCGGGTCTCGGCCGGCACCGACGAGGAGATGGTCGCGTTCAAGGCCGCGCTGAGCGAGATCCTCGCGACCGAGAAGGGACGACTGCTGTGAGCCGTACGGCCACCATCGAACGAGTGACGTCGGAGTCGACGGTCCAGCTCAGCCTGGACCTGGACGGCACCGGACGGTCGTCGGTCAGCACCGGCGTCGGGTTCTACGACCACATGCTGACCTCCCTGGCCAAGCACGGGCTGCTCGACCTGGAGATCACCAGCGTCGGCGACGTGCACATCGACGCGCACCACGTGGTCGAGGACACCGCGATCGTGCTCGGTCAGGCGATCCGGCAAGCGTTGCGGGACAAGGCCGGCATCCGCCGGTTCGGGGACGCGCTGGTGCCGCTGGACGAGGCGTTGGCCCAAGCGGTCGTGGACGTGTCCGGACGCCCCTACTGCGTGCACACCGGGGAGCCGCCCGGTCAGGAGTACGCCCGGATCGGTGGCGGCCCCGCGACCAGGTCCGGGGAGGGGGCCGGGGTTCCCTACACCGGCTCGCTGACCCGACACGTGCTGGAGACGCTGGCCTTCCACGCCCACCTCTGCCTGCACGTCCGCGTTCTTGCCGGACGCGACCCGCACCACATCGTCGAGGCCCAGTTCAAGGCGGTGGCCCGGGCTCTGCGAGAGGCCGTCACCCTGGATCCGCGAGTCGAGGGCGTACCGAGCACCAAGGGTGCGCTCTAGGTGCCCAGCCCGCCGCAAATCCGCCGGCCGCAGGTGGTGGTGTTCGACTACGGATCGGGCAATATCCGTTCTGCCGTTCGGGCCTTGGCCCGCACCGGCGCCCGGGTCACGGTGAGCTCGGATCCGCGGCTGGCCCGGACCGCGGACGGGTTGGTCGTGCCCGGCGTCGGCGCCTTCGCCGCCTGCCTGGAGGGTCTGCTCGCCGTCGACGGTCCCGCCGCGATCGCCGACCGGCTCGCCGCCGACCAGCCGGTGCTGGCCATCTGCGTCGGTCATCAGGTCCTGTTCTCCGCCGGCGTCGAGCACGGACTCCGGACCCGCGGTTGCGGCGTGTGGCCAGGGGTGGTGGAACGACTGCAGGCCGAGCGTTTGCCGCACATCGGCTGGAACACGGTCTTTCCAGCCAGCGGCAGTGCCGCGTTCGCGGGGATCGAGGCCGAACGCTTCTACTTCGTCCACTCCTACGGGGTACGCGATCTGCCGGCGGCCGACGGGAGACTCATCACCTGGGCTGAGCACGGTGGGGACCGGTTCGTGGCGGCGGTCGAGCAAGGAAGGCTCTGGTCCACCCAGTTCCATCCGGAGAAGTCCGGGTCCGCCGGGGCGGCGCTGATCGCCAACTGGGTCGCGACCCTGTCGAGTTCGAGCTCGGAGTCGGACGCCCCGTGAGCCGCCGGACGGTGATCTTCGATCTGGGCGGCGTGGTGCTGTCCTGGGACCCGGTCCAAGCCTTCAACGCCGCCGTCGATGCCGAGCAGGCGCGGCGGCTGATGCGTGAGATCGGCTTCGCCGAGTGGAACCGCCGCCGCGACGCCGGCCATCCGTTCGCCGCCGGCGAGCGCGAGGTGGCTGATCGGTTTCCGCAGTACGCCAAGGCCATCACCGCTTACCGACGGCACTTCGACGCGACTCTGACCGGGCCGGTGCCCGGGACTTCGGCGGTGGTGGCCGAGCTGGCCAAGGCCGGGGTGCGGTTGCTCGGCCTGACCAACTTCTCGGATGAGACCTTTCCGATCGCTGAGCGCCGCTTCGGGATCCTGCGGCGGCTGGAGGCTATCGTCGTCTCCGGCCGGGAGCGGATCACCAAACCGGATCCCCGGCTCTACCGCCTGCTGCTCGACCGCTACCAGGTGGCTGCCGCCAACGCGGTGTTCGTCGACGACAACCCGGGCAACTGTGAGGCAGCTCGCGACCTCGGGTTGCGCGCGATCGACTTCGTCGGCGCCGACGACCTACGCAGCCGTCTCGTCGGGATGGATCTGCTCGGCGAGCGACCCGAGGTGAGGGAGCCGCTGTTCCACACCGCCGAGCGGATCGCCTGGGACGAGTCCGTGGCGACGGGTGCCTATCCGTGGTCTGGTCACGGCGCCACGTTCGAAGCAGAGGGCTTCGTGCATCTGGCGTACGGTCACCAGATCCGTGGGGTGATCGACCGCTACTTCGGCCGGTTCGAGCCCGAGAAGCTAGTGCTGCTGGAGCTGGACCCGACCCGGGCTCGCCCAGTCGTGGAAGAGGGCACGGTCGAATCCTTCCCGCACCTCTACGCCCCCCTGGAGGCCGAGATGGTCGTGGCCGAACACGCCGTTCGCGGCGGGTTCACCGATCCGGACTAGGTGAATTTCGCCAATCACTCGTGGCGTCCGCTCCTCGAATCCGCCCCGCGCTTCAGAAGTGAGATGTATCCAATCCGATACACTTCCACCATGAATTCGACCCTGGTCGAAGTGTTGAGATCGGCGGCGCGGTTGCAGGAGCTTGTGCCTGACGCTGTGCTGGTCGGGGGATCGGCTGCGGCGTGGCACGCTGGCCACCGCAAGTCGTCCGACCATGATCATGTGCTGGCGGATCTATCGACGCGGTTCGACGCGGTATTGGAGGCGTTGGAGCGGGAACCGGACTGGGTGACGAACCGGGTGACGCCCGGCAAGATCATCTTGGGCTCGCTCGGCGACATCGAGGCGGGTGTGCGGCAGATGATCCGGCAACGGGCGTTGGAGGTTGAGGTCGCCTCCCTGCCGGATGGGCTCACGGTGCGGGTCCCCACGGTCGCGGAGACGCTGAGGATCAAGGCATTCTTGATTGTCCGGCGGAATCAGGTGCGTGACTATCTCGATGTGGCCGCGGTGTCGGCGCACCTGGGGACCGAGCAGGCGAGCCGGGTGCTGTCAAAAATCGATGAGTTCTACGCCGACTCCACGAAACCGGGTGAGGCGGTGGCCACTCAACTGGTGCGGCAGTTGGGCAACCCCCGCCCACGGGATCTCAGCAGTGTGGCGGAAATCGCTCGGTACAAGGGCTTGCAGGCACCGTGGAACAGTTGGGCGGCAGTGCGGGATCAGTGCCGACTACTGGCCGCGCAGATGGTTATCGGGGCGCGCGCACCTGAAGCGGGGGGAGGGCTGATGGTGCGATTCCGGAACATCGTCGGCTCCCCGCACGATCCGGTGGAGGAGTGGGGGTTCGAGGGGTTGCTCGCCGCGGTCGATCGGGGCGACGTGGGTGACTGGCGCAGAATCATGGCGGCCGTTCGGACGGACGCGTACGGGCCGGTGGTGGACGTCCTCCTCGAGGTGTTGGAGGTGGCTGAGGATTCGGGTGCGGCCGGCGCGTTGCGGACCGCAGTGGGGATGGTTCGTGATGAGCAGGCCACCGCCGACCGCGCCGCGGTCGCCGCCGAGCTGAACCGGCTGGTCGAGCGGTCCGGTCTCGACCAGGGCGCATTCGCTCGGCGAATCGGCACCTCCCGCACCCGGCTGAACACCTACCTCACGGGACGGACCATGCCCTCAGCGCTGGTGATGTTGCGCGCTTGCCGTATCACCGACCGCCAGGCCGCCACGTAGGCCGCCAGTGCGTGATGTCACACCGCGGGATTTGGCCGGTGTCACCTGGGTATGACGACATCTTCACTCCCAGCAGCCCCCGGGTGCGTCAGGAGTTCCAGCGCCCGTTGATGACTGGTGATCTTCAATCCCTGATGGATGTGCTGGCCGAACGGCTCGCCCAGTTGGATCGCCCGGCTCGCCGACCAGGTGGTGATCGCGCTGCAGCTGGTGAGCGTCGACGATCGGATCGAGCAGGTCTCGGAGAAGCACGGCCGTTGGCTCGTTGAGCAGCATGTTCGGTGGTGTGTGGCTCGGCGGCCGAGTCCACGCTTGGGTCAACCTGGTCCAGCGGCGATAGGGTCGTCCGCGTGAGTGCGCGGGGTGAGGATCGGCTGCAGCTGCTGCCGGCGGTCGACGTGTCCGATGGACAGGCGGTCCAACTGGTCCAGGGGGTGGCCGGTTCGGAGCAGGTGTTCGGCGATCCGCTGGCGGCGGCCCAGCGCTGGCAGGACGCCGGCGCCGAGTGGGTCCACCTGGTCGATCTGAACGCCGCGTTCGGCCGCGGGAGCAACGCCGAGATCATCGCCGAGGTCACCGCCGCGATGCGGCTGCAGGTGGAGTTGTCCGGCGGCATTCGCGACGACGACTCCCTCGAACGCGCGCTGGCCACCGGCTGCACCCGAGTCAACATCGGCACCGCAGCGCTGGAACACCCCGGCTGGTGCACCGAGGTCATCGCCACCTACGGCGACCGGATCGCGATCGGCCTCGACGTGCGTGGTCACCGCCTCGCCGCTCGGGGCTGGACCCGGGAGGGCGGCGACCTGCACGAGACTTTGCACCGGCTGAACGCAGCCGGCTGCGCCCGTTACGTGGTCACCGACGTCACCTCCGACGGCATGCTGTCCGGCCCCAACACCGCGTTGCTGCGCGAGG
>JAKDLH010000036.1 GCA_030452945.1 Microlunatus sp.
GCGTCGCGGCTGCGGCGCGTCCCCCAGCCCCCCGCCCTCCGTCCCCACCCGAGCGACTCCGGGTCTCGACGGTCGACGGTGCAGCCGATCACATCCAGAGCCGATGAGTTGGCGGTCTTCGGCGGGTCTATCCGATGTCGGTACCGACGTCCACACTGGTTCCGGCCAGACAACCAGCACCAACCAGTAGGAGGATCACCATGGCGCTTCTCAACCCGTACCTCAACTTCCGCGGCGACGCCCGCGAAGCGGTGCAATTCTACGCAGCCGTCTTCGGCGGCACACCCGACATCTCGACCTTCGCCGACTTCCAGATGCCCGGTATCGCCGAGGGCGAGGCCGACAACGTGATGCACAGCCAACTGACGACACCGGCCGGTTTCACCCTCATGGTGTCCGATGCACCGTCGTCGATGCCAGGCGACATCAACAACGGCACCGTCTCCATCAGCGGAGACGAGATCGAGGAGATCCGCGGCTATTGGGACAAGCTGAGCGACGGTGGACAGGTGAGCATGCCGCTGGAGCAGGCGCCGTGGGGTGACTTCTTCGGCCAGCTCACCGACAGGTTCGGGGTCAGCTGGATGGTGAACATCGCCGGATCCAGTGCTCCGGCCCAGAGCTGACCTAGCAGCACGACGCGAGGGCCGGGGCGGCCCCCCCGACCCTCGTCGCCTCGGCGGTCCGGTTAGACGGTGACTGCTTCCGACTGCACCATGACCAGACCGTCTCGCGCATCATCCACGTCGAAGGTGATCACGTCGCCGTCGGTGACCGTGCCGCCCAGCACCTGCTGGGCGAGCTGATCCTCGATTGTGGTCTGGATCAGCCGCCGCAGCGGCCGGGCGCCGTAGACCGGGTCGAACCCGGTCATCGCCAGCCAGTCCTGGGCCGCCGGGGTCACCTCGACGGCGATCCGCCGATCGGCCAGCCGGTTGTTCAGCCGCCGCAGACTGATCTCCACGATCCGAGCCAACTCCTCAGTGCCCAGGGCATCGAACAGCACGATCTCGTCGAGCCGGTTGAGGAACTCCGGCTTGAACGCGCCCCGGACCACCCCCATCACCGCATTCCGCTTGGTGTCGACGTCCAGGGTCTGGTCGGCCAGGAACTGCGAGCCGAGGTTCGAGGTCAAGATCAGCAACACGTTGCGGAAATCGACCGTGCGGCCCTGACCGTCGGTCAACCGCCCGTCGTCCAGCACCTGCAGCAGGATGTCGAAGACCTCGCTGTGCGCCTTCTCCACCTCGTCCAGCAACACCACCGCGTACGGCCGACGCCGTACCGCCTCGGTGAGCTGGCCGCCCTCCTCATACCCGACGTAGCCGGGTGGCGCACCCACCAGCCGAGCGACCGAGTGCTTCTCGGAGTACTCGCTCATGTCGATCCGGATCATGGCGTGCTCGTCGTCGAACAAGAACTCGGCCAGCGACTTGGCCAGCTCGGTCTTGCCGACCCCGGTCGGTCCCAGGAACAGGAACGAGCCCGTGGGTCGGTGGGGGTCGGAGATGCCGGCCCGCGACCGTCGTACGGCATCGGACACCGCCTTGACGGCCGGCCGCTGACCGATCAGCCGCTCACCGATCCGCGACTCCATGGCCAGCAGCTTCTCACTCTCGCCTTGCAGCAGCCGGCCGACCGGGATGCCGGTCCAGTTGGAGACGACCTCGGCAATGTCGCTCGGCCCGACCTCCTCACTGACCATGGACGCGGTCTGGCTCTCGGCCTCGTCGGCCCGCGCCAGCTGACGCTGCAGCTCAGGAATCTGGCCGTAGCTCAATTCACTGGCTCGGACCAGATCGCCTTCGCGGAGCGCCCGGTCGGCCTCGATCCGCAGCTCGTCGATCCTGGCCTTGAGGTCGCCCACCTGGTTCAGCCCCTGCTTCTCGGCCTCCCAGCGCGATTCCAGTCCGCGCAGTTCCTCCTCGGCGTCGGCCAGCTCGCTCTGCAGCCGGGACAGACGCTCGATGGAGCCGGGGTCGGACTCCTTCTCCAGAGCGAACTGCTGCATCTTCATCCGGTCCACCGTGCGACGAAGCTGGTCGATCTCCTCCGGGGAGGAGTCGATCTCCATCCGCAGCCGGGACGCGGCCTCGTCGATCAGGTCGATGGCCTTGTCCGGTAGCTGCCGGGAGGTGATGTAGCGGTTGGACAGGCTCGCCGCCGCGACCAGGGCGGCGTCGGTGATGACCACCTTGTGGTGGGCCTCGTACCGCTCGCGCAGCCCGCGCAGGATCGCGATGGTGTCCTCCACGCTCGGCTCGCCCACGTAGACCTGCTGGAAACGCCGCTCCAGGGCCAGATCCTTCTCGATCCGCTCCCGGTATTCGTCCAGCGTGGTGGCGCCGATCATCCGCAGCTCGCCGCGGGCCAGCATCGGCTTCAGCATGTTGCCGGCGTCCATCGAGGAGTCACCGGAGGCACCTGCCCCCACGACGGTGTGCAGCTCGTCGATGAAGGTGATGATCTGGCCTTCGGCGTCCCGGATCTCGGTCAAAACGGCCTTCAGCCGCTCCTCGAACTCGCCCCGATACTTCGCTCCGGCCACCATCGAGGACAAGTCGAGTGAGATCAAGCGGCGGCCCTTCAACGAGTCCGGCACGTCGCCGGCCACCAGCCGCTGGGCCAGCCCCTCGACCACGGCGGTCTTGCCGACCCCGGGCTCACCGATCAGCACCGGGTTGTTCTTGGTCCGGCGGGCCAGCACCTGGACCACCCGCCGGATCTCGGTGTCGCGGCCGATGACTGGGTCGAGCCGGCCCTCGCGGGCGTGCTCGGTGAGGTCCACGCCGTACTGATCGAGGGCTGAGGAGGTGCCCTCGGCCTCCGCGCTGGTCACCCGCTTGCTGCCGCGCGAGGAATTGAAGGCCTCGACCAGCGCCTCCACGGTGACGCGGAGATCGGTGAGGATCTTCTTGGCGTCCGAGGTGACCGCGGCAAGTGAGATGAGCAGATGCTCGGTGGCCACGTACGCGTCACCGAGCTGCTCAGCCCGAGTCTCGGCGTCGGCCAGCACCCGGGCGAATGAGCCGGACAGGGTCGGCTGGCTGACCGAAGAGCCGCTGGCGGCCGGGAGCTTGCTGATCGCACCCTGAGCGGCAGCGTCGACCACGGTCGGATCAGCCCCGACCGCGGCCAACAGTGGGGCCACAGTGTTGCCCGGCACCATCAGCAGGGCATGGAGAAGATGCGACGGCTCGGCGGTGGGGTTCCCTGCGGTCAGCGCATTGCGCAGGGCCGCCGAAACCGCGTCCCGGCTCTTGGTGGTGAGCTTGTTGGTATCCATTGACGATTCCTTCACGGAGGCTAAATCAAGGTTGAGTCTACTACGCTCAACCCTAACCGGAGGTACCGTATTCCAAGTCGAGCAGAGTTGACTCGACACCTGCGAGTTCGGTCGTCGACGTCGGTAAGTCCCGGGCACCACCGCGGGGACGGTGTCGTCCAGTCCTCGGTCCTGGCTAGTTCATCCTCGGGTACGCGAGTAGTGGCGGCGAGCTGCCCGCACGTCGGAGGGGGCGAAACGCAGCAGGACCCCGCTGCCTAGGTAGTTCGAACCGACGTAGAGGATGTTGCGCTGGTGGTGCGGACCCCAGCCGCCCGAACACGAGACGAGCAGCGTTTCGCCAGCGCGCACGGATGCGTGCCAGAACCAGGCGTCCCCGACTTGTCCAGTCTCGAAGTCCTCAACCCATACCTTCGTGCCTCGACGCGAAGGCTGATAGACCCGCCGCACTGTGACGATCTTCTGGCGGTTCAGACGGGCTCGCATACGAGCGTCGTCGACGGCCCGAGCTGCGTCAGCATCACGTCTCGCCCGACGTTCTCGGAACCACACAATTGGTCCGACCATGGAACCATTACCCGACTGAGAGACGTCCACCATCAGACCGGCGAGTCCGAATCGACTTCATCCGACCAGGGCCGCCCGTTTGACTGTCGTTTCCGTGCAATCGCGCGCATGCGCTGCCGGGTCGGCCCGCTTGACTGACGTTTCCGTGCAATCGCACGCATGCGCTGCCGGGTCGGCCCGTTTGACTGTCGTTTCCGTGCAATCGCACGCATGCGCTGCCGGGTCGGCCCGTTTGACTGACCTTTCCATGCAATCACGCGCTTACGAACTCCGGTCGGTTCGATCAGCACGCGTTCTGCATGCAGGCGCTCGCAACACACGGGTGAGCGTTCCGGATTCACGTCTTGCCTGATTCGCCTCTGGTTTGCCGGATACTCGTGTCAGTTGTGCGGGTAGGTGTGAAGTGTCAGGGAGTAACGGGATGCCAACCAACCTTTGGCCTTGAGCCGCGCGAGCATCCGGCTGAACTCGAGCGGGCGATGAGGGCGCTGCTGATTGCCCGCCCCGTGCCACGGACCTGTACGCCCTCGACGAGATGGAGGAGCTGTGCGCCCGGCGATCTGGCCACTGGCGCCTGAGCGACAGCGAGGGCGCGATCGGCTACGGATTGAAGATGTCGGCTCGCGGGCTGCTCACTAGCCGCTACAGGTCTGGGCGGTGTTCTACCGGCACACCTGGACGACTCACGCGCCTCACTGCGAACACTGCTTGCGGCGGCTGGTCGAGTTGTCGCGGGAGACGGCGACCGCCAAAAGTCGACCAGACGCGGTCGGCCACAGAGTGCCGCCGTCCCGAAGCCGCGGTAACGACGAGCTTCCGACGAGGACCGCGGTTGGCGAGTGCCGATGATGAGCGCGTGATCGGTCGCCGCGTACGGGTCGTCAACCTGCTCAACCCTGATATTCACATCGGCGGCGCTCGCGCAAACGAGCGACGGCCGTGTCGGCTGGCCCTATCGGTTCTCGATGGTTATGGCAGCCGCAACACGATCTGCTCGTCGGGCTTCAGGCGAACGTCCTGCGGATTGCCGCTGCTGGTTACGCCATTGCGCGTAAGAGTCACTTGCTGACCTCCGGTGGCTTTGACGCCGCCGATCTGGCTGCTGCTGAGTTCGATGCCCCATTGGGTGAACAACTGGCCGAGGGTGAAGACTTCACCGACCCGGTGGGCTTCGACGTGGATCGTTCCGTCGGTCTCGTGGGTGTGCAGGGGCGACATGGCCCCGGTCATGGGGTCGACCCCGATGTTGGCCGGCACCTGAACGTCGTCCCCGTTGACGATGACCCGCAGCCGCAAGTGGTAATGCTCGGCGGTCCCCATCGGTCCCAGGACGAGCCCGGCGGCCGCCACCCGGGCCGGCACGTCGGAGGGCGCCGGCCACGGCGGCAGGGCGGAGCCATCGGGTTGAGCCGGCGTCGCCGACGCGGCGGTTGCGGGACGCGGCACGGCTCCGCCGGCGGAAGGATCCCTGCAGGCCGTGGCCGTCGTGGCGAGGGAGGCGATGAGGAGGAGGGCGGTGAACACGCGTTGGGGGCGGCGGGAAGACGAGGTCGATGTGATGGTGAGCTCCTGGAGCTGGGGTGGGTGAACTTTGCTCAAAGATTGGCGAGAAGTTGTCTCATCATCTCGATCTCGGCCTGCTGGCCGCTGGCGATGTTGGTGGCGAGCTGCTTCACCTCGGGGTTCTGACCGTGGTCGATCTCTGACTCGGCCATGTCGATCGCACCCTGGTGGTGCTCGATCATGCCGCGGAGGAACAGCTCGGCCGCATCGTCGCCGGTAGCGTTCTTCAGGTCGTCCATGTCGGCCTGAGTCATCATCCCGCCGCCCATCCCACCGTGGTTCCCGCTCATGGACGGTGCGGTCGGGACGCCCCAGCCGTCGAGCCAGGCACTCATCTGGATGATCTCGGGGGTCTGGGCGTCCTTGATCTGCTGGGCGAGGTCGAGAATCTGGGCGTTGCTGCCCGTCTTGGCGAGCATCAGGTCGCTCATCTCGATGGCCTGCTGGTGATGCGGGATCATCATTTGCGCGAACATCACGTCCGCGTTGTTGTGGCGGCCAGCGGCCGGGGTCCCAGACATCGTTGGCGCCGGGGTGGACGTCGCCGGGGCGGAGCTGGCAGGAGCCTCGGTGGGCGTGCTGGTCGGGTCGGTGTTGCCGCAGGCGGTGAGGCCGAGGGCTGCGGCGAGAATCATCGCGCCCGTGACCGTACGCGGAATGGACCTATTCATGGCTGGTGTGCCCTTCTGGTGGGGAGTGGTCGGACGACAAAACGGATCGACTTCGGGTCCGACTGCAGCTACCCGGATCGGGTGAGCCAGACGGACCGACCGGTCAGTTCCGGTTCACCGACAACTCGACCAGGCTCCACGATGGCCGTTGCCAGCGGCGCAGCACTGTCGCCACGGGCACCCGTGGGGGACGCTGTCTGATGCGTAAGCGAAGCAGACGGCCGGGTCGGGCATGAAGCCATCCGACAACCAGGAGGGCGAGCGCGACCAGACAACTGACGGCCATCCCGCCGTGATTTACGCACCCGTGGCAGGCATTCCCGCTGGGTTGCGCAGGACCGGCCGCCGCGTGGTCGTGACCGCCGGTCACAGGAGCGAGCAGCCCGCTCGCCGCAGGCATGCTGCTGGCCGGAGACCGATGGAACATCGAATCCGCTCGCTGAGAGCCGATCGGCGCCGCTTCGGGCCGGTTCTCGCTCCCGGCGAGATCGGGCACCGACATCTGGTGCATAGCGAGCAGACTCAACGCGACCAGAATGAGGCCGGCCCACAGCAGCAGCCGCTGTCGGAGCCAATTCCACGCCGCCCTCGCCACCACGGCCTCAACTTAGCAAGTGGTAACGCGGTACCCCAGGGAGGTATGACACCAATCTCGGATCAGTCCCTGACCCGAGATGACTGGACACAACCGATGTCGACGCGGCACTTTCCGCTGGCCCGATACCCGCGCCGCTGTGCGGGTATCGGGCCTGGAATCCGAGCGAGGGCCGTGACGCGGAGGATGCGACTCGGACCGCACGAGCATCCGGTCGTCCCGGAGCGAGTGACGAGGGCGCGAACTCGGGGGTCGGCCGAGGACGCGGAGCAGCTGGCAGCCTTGCTGTGGTAGCTGGCCGACCCGGTGCGATCGCGGATCCGTTGCGCCCTCGACTAGGTGGGGGAAGCTGTGCGTCGGCGATCTGGCGATGGCCTTGAACGCCAGCGAGGACGCGGTGGGCTATGGCCGCGTTCCCCGCTCCGTTGCCTGAGCACTGCCTTCGCCGGCTGGTCGAGCTGTCGCGGCAGGGCGATAGCCGAGAGGTGACCCGGACGCGTGATCACTCAGCCGGAGCCACCGCCGAACAACCACCACGGTCCGGCGGCCAGGATTCCGACGGCCAGGCTGAGCGCGGCACCGGCGAGCGCGGAGCGTGAACCCCAAGCCTTGACCTCGGTGACGGGCGGCGCGAGGCGGACCATCGGGGCGATCCAGCGCAGGTAGTAGAAGAGGCTGAGCACCGAGTTCGCCAACAAGGCGACGGTCAGCCACGGCGCGCCGCCGTCCCAGGCGGCGGTGCCGACCGCGAGCTTGCCGACGAAGACCGCGGTAGGCGGGGTGCCGACCAGACCCAGCAGGCTGACCAGCAACGCCGCGGCCAGCCACGGCTGGCTGCGGAACAGTCCCGCGTAGTCGGTCAGGGCTCGCCGACCCGGCACGGCCGCCACCACGGCGAAGGCGGTGACGTTGGTGACCACATAGCCGGCCAGATAGACCAGCAGCCCCGGCAGCGCGAGGTCGCTTTGCCCGGCTACCGCGACCGCCACCAGCAGATAGCCGACCTGGCTGACGGTGGACCAGCCGAGCAGCCGGCGCGGATCATCCTGGGCGAACGCCGCCAGGTTGCCCAGCGTCATGCTCACCAGGGCCAGCAGTCCGACGAACAGCGGCGCCTGCGACTCGGCGGGTAGGACCAGGACCAGCCGGTACGCCGCGATCAGCGCCCCGATCTTGGGGATGCTGGTCAGGTAGGCGGCCGCGTACGCCCCGGCGCCCTGAGTCGCGTCCGGCACCCAGAAGTGCCCGGGCACCCCGCCAGCCTTGAACATCAGTCCACCGATCACCGCCACCGTCCCGAACACCACGGCACCGCCCGGTGCCGTGGGCAGCGATCCCTGCAGCTCGACGTAGGTGGTGCTCGACCCGACCCCGTAGAGCACCGTGACCCCGGCCAGCAGCACGATGCCAAACAGCGAGCCGAAGAAGTACGTCTTCATCGTCGCCTCGGCCGCACCGGCCGTCTGGCTCAGCCCGATCAGGGCATATAGCGGGATGCTGGCCAGCAAGAACCCGGTGACCACGATCAGCAGATCGGCCGCTCCGGCCATCACCACCGTCCCGAGCGTGGCTAAGAGCAGCAGGCAGCAGATCTCCGCTTGTCGCGGTTGCCCGGCCAGCTCGTCGCCGGCCAGCAGCACCACCAGCGCCGTGCCGACGACGGCGATCAACCGCGCTCCGCCGGTGGCGGCGTCGACGGTGTAGGTGCCGTCGAAGACGGCCCGCGCCGGCTCCGCGTACGCCAGGGCGGCGGCCACGGCCGCGACGCCAAGGACGGCGACGGTGCCGATCCGGGTCCAGCCGAGTCGGCGGCGCGGAAGGAACGACCCGGTGAGCAGGACCGCGAGGGCCCCGACCAGCAAGACGAGCTCAGGCAGCAGCGCGCCCGGATCCATCTCCATCGCCGGTCCCTACCGGCTGACCAGGCTGACCACGGTGCGCGCGGCCGGCTCGATCACGTCGAGCAGCGGTCGGGGCAACACGCCCAGCACCACAGCCAGCGCGAGC
Source organism: Microlunatus sp. (assembly GCA_030452945.1). GTDB lineage: Bacteria > Actinomycetota > Actinomycetes > Propionibacteriales > Propionibacteriaceae > Microlunatus. The sequence goes on from JAKDLH010000036.1 coordinate 8,690, forward strand.
AGCACCCCCGTGGACAGGGTCTCGTGGGCACGCAGGTCGACGAAACCCACCGACCGGCCCCGGAGTGGCCCGCCGAACAGCCGCTGCACCGCCCGCAAGAACAACGCGGCCGTGATCAAGATGCCGAGCAAAGCGATCGCGGTCACCGGGGCGACGGCGATGCTGCCGGTGAAGATCTGAAACTCGGCGATGAAGCTGACAAACCCCGGCAGCCCCAGGGAGGCGAACGCGCCGACCGAGAACAAGGTGGCCAGCCGAGGCGCGCTACCGGCCAGGCCGCCGTAGCCGTCCAGGTCGTAACTGTCGCGGCGTTCGTGCAGGACGCCGGCCAGCAGGAACAGTGCGCCGGTGATCAATCCGTGACTGACCATCTGGGTGACGGCGCCGGTGACCGCCACCTCTCGGGCCACGGCGTCGCTAGAGCCGATCAACCCGGCGATCCCGACGGCCAGCACGATGTAGCCCATGTGGTTGACCGAGGTGTAGGCGATCATCCGCTTCAGGTTGCTCTGGCCCAGCGCCACCAGCGCCCCGTAGAGGACCGAGACGACACCGACCACGATGATCGGCACCGCCCAGTCCCGCCACGACCCGGGCAGCATCGGCATGGCGATCCGGACGAAGCCGTACGTGCCCATCTTCAGCAACACCCCGGCGAGCACGGCCGAGCCGATGGCCGGGGCGTCGGTGTGGGCCGGCGGCAGCCAGGTGTGGAACGGGATGGTCGGGGTCTTGATGGCCAGCCCGAGCAGGATGGCGGCCAGCACGAACCCACCGGCCACCGGGGACAGCGACAGCGGCGCCGCGGCGGTGAGCTCGACCATGTCGAAGGTGTGCGGACTGGATGCGACGTACAGCCCGATGAACCCGGCCAGCAGGGACAGCGAGCCCAGGAAGGTGTAGAGGAAGAACTTGAAGGCCGACCGGGCGGCGTCACCGTGGCCCCATCGGGCGATGGCGAAGTACATCCCCACGATCGACAGATCAAAGAAGACGAAGAATACGATCAGGTCCTGGGCGGCGAACAGGCCGAGGCAGGTGCCCTGCAGGAACAAGAACAGGGCCGACTGGGTACGCGGCCGATCATGGTCGCGGAACGCGTAAACCGCACAGGCCAGGAAGATCACCGCGGTCAGGGCCAGCAGCGGCAGCGACAGTCCGTCCACCCCGACGTGGTAGCCGACCCCGACACCGGGGATCCACGGCACCCGTTCCTCGAATCCCAATCCCCCGCCGGTCGGGCGGCCCGCCCACACGACGGCGACGAGGACGACCTCCACGGCCGCGACCGCGAGCCAAAGCCACCGGGCGACCGGACCGGCGATGCGAGGTACGAGCGCGAGCAGGGCACTGGCCGCCAGGGGCAGGAAGATGATTACCGACAGCACAGTTCAGCCGATCAGAACGAGGAGCAGGAGAGCGCCGGCCAGCACGGCGACGCTTTGGAGGTAGTACTCATGCAGTTGGCCGGTCTGGGGCCGCTGCGCCGCCCGACCGGCGCGCCGCAGCGACCGGGCGAAGCCGACCACCGCGGCGTCGACGACACCGTCGTCAATGCGGGCCGATCGACCGGCCAGATCGAAGGTCCGGCGAGCCAGCCCCGTCACCGCGACATCCAGACCGCGGTCGTCGAACCGGGCCAGTCGAGTCGCCAGACCGAAGCCGCCCCGAGCCAGCCCGACGACCCCACGGTCCACCACGCGGTCGTCGAACCGGGCCAGCAAGGCCGCGGTCCGAATGGTCGGGACCACGACGAGCCGCCCGGCGGCCGTCTCCAGCCGCAGCCAGTCGTGGGCCCAGTCCGGGGTCGGCACCGGCCACCGCCACACTGCGGCCAGGACGGCGATGGCCAGCGCGGCGGCGACCGCCAGCCCCAGCGCCCCCGGATCGACCGACCGGTCGTCGCCGACGGCGGCCCGCCAGGCGACCGACACCGGCGGCAGCACCAGGACCCCGAGCGTGGCCGCACCGCCAGCCAGTAGCGCCAGCGGGAGCACCATGCCCGGGGCGACCCGCCGGGTTCCGGGCTGCTCGGTGTCAAAGCCAGCCTCGACGCCGGGCGGGGCCTTCTGCCAGATCACCGCCAGGGCCCGTCCGGCGTACGCGGCGGACAGCACCGCACCGGCCAGTCCGACCCCGTACAGCCAAGGAGAGGCCGACAGCACCGAGGCCAGCACCGCCTCCTTGCTGGCCCACAGCGACAGCGGCGCCGCCCCGGCCAGCGACAGCAGGCCGATCGTCGCGAGCACCCCGACCGAACGCCACCGCCGAGCCACCCCGGACAACGCGTCAAGCTGCTTGGTGCCGAGCGCGGACAGCCAGGCCCCGGCGGTCAGGAACAGCAGCGCCTTAGTCGCGGCGTGGGCGATCAGGTGGGTGGCTCCGGCGGTCACTCCGCCCACCCCGGCGGCCAGCACGACGTAGCCCAGCTGGGCGGCCGTCGAGGCCGCGAGCAGCTGCTTGAGATCGCGCTGGGCCAGAGCCACCAGGCCCAGGGCGACCGCGGTGAGGGCGCCGACCCAGGCCACCGCCGTGGCCACCGCCGGGACCGCGGCCAGCAGACCGGGCACCCGCAGCAGCAGATAGCCGCCCATGGCCACCATCGCGGCCGAGTGCAGCAGGGCGCTGACCGGGCTCGGACCCTCCATGGCCCGGGACAGCCAGAAGGCGAAGGGCAGCTGGGCGGCCTTGCCCAGCGCGGCGACGGCGATTCCGACGGCGATGGCGGTCCGCCAGCCGCCCGGCGCCTGGGCCAGGTCGGCCAGGCCGAGACCGGCCCCACCGGCCAGCGCGGCTCCCGCGGCCAGGTAGAGACCGAGGTCGGCGGACCGGGTGGTGATAAAGGCCACCGCTCCCGCCTGGAGCTTGCCGGGTCGGTCCCAGGCGAAGCCGATCAGCGCGTACGACGTCGCGCCCATCACTTCCCACGCCAGCAGCAGCGCCGGCACCGTGGTGGCGGTCACCGTCACGACCACGGCGGCCAGGAACAGCAGCATCAACCCGCCGAACCGGGCGGCGTCGCGGTCAGTGTCGGCCGCGGCGAAGATCAGCACCACCCAGGTGACGACGGCTACGGTGATCAGCACCGGCCCGGCCAGCGGGTCGACGGCCAGGTCGAACCCGGTGCCCAGCACGAACGGCGCGGATACGCTCGGCGCGCTCAGCGCCGCCCACAGGCTGAGCCCCACCGTCACCGTCGCGGCGCCCACCGTGGCCGTCACCGCCAGCCGACGCGATCGTGGCTGGATGACGGCGAGCAGGACACCGACGCAGGCTGGCAGCCCGGGCACCGCCCACAGCACAGCGGCGCTCACCGGGCCAGGTCCCCGGCCATGTCGGTCATGTCGGTGCCGCGCTGCCGGTGCAGCAGCACCGCTACCGCGAAGCCCATGGCCATCTCCAGGGTCATCGCCGCCAGTATCAGCAGGACCAGCACCTGCCCGGTGGGCGCCGGCGCCAGGAACCACCACACCGCTCCGCCGGCCAGCAGCACCCCGTTGATCATCAACTCCAGGCCCATCATCACCATCACTACCACCTGCTGGGACAGTGCCCCGTACAGGCCGACGCAGAAGATCGCGGCGGCGGTGATCAGCACCAGCTGCAGGGTCATCGGCCCACCCCGCCGGGCTGCGGGTCGGTCGGCGCGTGGTCGAGGTCGTCGCCGAAGCGGTCGTAGCGGGTGCGGGCCGAGGCGAGGGAGACCCCGGCCACGATGGCGGCGAACATGATCGGGCTCACCGTCATCATCACCAGCATCTTCGAGCCCATCAGGGCGCTGCCCAGCTCCTGGGTCGACGCGGCGGCCGGCTCGGGCCGCACCGGCCACGGGACCAGCAGAATACCGACCACCAGGAGCAGGAAGGTGCCGATGGCGGCCCCCAGAGCGGCTCGCTTCCCGTGCACCATGCTCATCGGCATCAGCGCCGGGTTCATGCCCATGAACATGATCATGTAGATGGCCATGATCGCCATCTCCATCACCATCATGAGGATGGTGATCACGCCCAGATACTCCAGCCGCAGGACCAGCAGAGCCACGCCCACCGCAATGAACGAGACCGCCAGGGCGTAGGTCGCGCGGGCCATCGAGTCCACCACGAACACCATCGCCCCGGCCAGCACCGCGATCACGGCCAAGATCACGAAGACGACGAGCATTCCATGACCACCATCAGTCAGCGACCCCCCACCACGACCACCGAGACCACCAGCAGCTGCAGCAGCGTGGCGGGCAGCAGGATCAGCCAGCCGATCTCGAGGAAGCGGTCGGGTCGCAGCAACGGCAGCCGCCGCCGCAGCACCACCAACACCCCGAGGAGGACCACGGTCTTGACCAGCAGCCACAGTCCCTCCGGCAACAGCGGGCCGGAACCACCGCCCAGGAACAGGCAGACCGCCACCGCCGAGCCCGCCGCCAGCAACAGATAGCGGCCCGCCTGCACGAGCAGCCGATCCGGACCGGACAGCTCGGCCAGCACCCCGCCGGCCAGATCAGTGGCGGCGCCCGGCGACAGCGGTCCCCAGACCGAGAAGCCGGCGATCCCCAGGCACATCACCACGAAGGCGACGGGCATCCAGACCACGAACCACAGGTCCCGCTGAGCGGCGACCACGTCGCTGACTCGCAGACTCGCCGCGGCGACCGCCGGAGCGGTCAGCGCGAACATCAGCGGCAGCTCGTAGCCCAGCGCGCCGGCCAGGAAGCGGTAGCCCCCGACCAGTCCGTAGGTGGAGTTGGCTCCCCAGCCCAGCAGCCAGACCAGAGCCCAGACGATGACGTCGGCGGTGTTGAACCAGACCACGCCGACCGCGGAGTCGAACAGCGCCGTGCCGCCGACGGGGACCACGGCCACCATCAGGAGCGGGATCACCCCCAGTCCAGCGCCGCCGCTCCGCCACAGCAGGCGGTCGGCCGCCACCGTGGCACGGCGGCGCTGGCGGAGCAGGCGAGCCGCCTCGCTGAACGGCCTGGTCAATCCTCGGGCAGCGGAGCCGCCGGACGCCCGCTCGGCCAGGACACCGTGGGCACTCGCGGCCATCACGGCGGCCAGCGCCAACAGGCCCACCGCCAGTAGAGCCGCGCTTGGTCCACCCGTGCCCACTAGGCCCCGGTCCCAAGAGCCTGGACGTCCGCGTACGCCGCCTGCTGAGCGACCAGACTGGCCACCACCAGCCGTGCGGTGGCCAGCTCCCGGCCGGGCAGCAGCAACGGCAGCGCCGCCGCCACCTCGTCGAGTTGGACCGGTGTGAACGGCTCGGTCATCGGCTCCAGCAACCGGAGCAGGCGATCCCAGACGTCGCCAACCCAGATCGGGGACCAACCGTGGTCCGCGGCGTCGACCTGTTCGACCACCCCCAGACCGCGCAGCGACCAGCGCAGAATCCACGCTCGCTCCACCCGGCGACGCAGCGAGGCCGTGAGGTTCGCCGACTCCGACTCCGACTCCAACTCCGACTCCGGCCCGGTCGGGTCGGCCAGCAGCACGTCTCGGGCTCGATGCGCGGCGGTTGCCAGGTCGTCGGCCCCGGCGAGCCGCAAGAGCTGACCGGCCGCATCGAGCCGGACGGCGGCCGCCACCGACGGATGAGGGCTGACCTGCCCTACCGGGGCGGTTTCGACCTCGATCTCGGTGACCACGTCGCCCTGCAGCGAGCACCACACCGCCAGGCCGGCCGGCCAGCACGGCAGGACTGGGCCAAGCCGGAGATGCAGCTGGTCCATCTCCAGCCCGTCCCGATCCTCAGCTCCTGAGGCCAGCGGGATGCCGCCCGGCCCGGACATGTCCATCTCCTCGTCGCTTTCGTCGTCGGTGTGGTCGTCGGTCCCGTCGTCAGGCGCGTGGTGGTCGTCGTGACCGTTGCCGGCGTCATTCGCCCGCCCGGCGCCGATGTCGGCGATCGGGTCCTGCTCCGGGCGCCATCCGGTGACCACGGCGGCCAGTCGATCGAGGGTCGCCTCGACCTCGGAAGGACTGCGTATCTCACCACGGGCTCGAGGGCCGGGGACCTGACGCCACACAGCGTCGACGGCCTCCCCGAGCGCATCCCCGTCTCGGCCGCAGATCAGCACCACGTCAGCATCGGTCGGCGAGACAGCGAGCGGCCAGCCGCGCTCTCGACAGGACCGCTCGACCGCGGCGCGCAGCTCGAAGGCGCCGGGCGTCTCGACCAGGAGAACGTGCAGTGACCGGCTGGCCAGCCGGCCCAACGCGGAGGTCATGCCCATCGCATTGCCCCCTCACGCCAGGCCCAAACCACCCCGACCATCAGCACGGCGAGGAAGAAGAACATTTCCACCACCGCCCCGACTCCCTCGAACGCCACCACCAGAGCCCACGGGTACATGAAGAGCATCTCCACGTCAAAGGCCAGGAACAGCAGAGTGACCACGTACCAGCGGACGTGGAAGCGGGAGAGCGCGTGCTCACGTGGATCGGCTCCGGACAGGAACGGCAGCGCGGTGACCGGCGACTCGCGCAGCAGCACCCGGTGACCGAGGTAGAGCACCACCACCGCGAGCACGCCAGCACCGAGCAGCACTGTCAGATTGAGGTAAGCCAAGCTCAAGAACCTTTCCAGCCGGCGAACGGACGACCGAGACTGTATGGCCGTGCGGACGCGAGGCTACGCGTACCTCTATTCCCCACCGAAGTCGAGGCGCAGGTTTGCCGACAGGCGCGAAGGGTACGGCGAGGGCTCGGGCCAGTGCTCGGGCCAGTGCTCGGGGCGCTCGGCGGCGGCTATCACCATGGCGACTGACAAGATCACTGTCGGTCGAGGTCTGGGTGGAGGAGTTCGGCGAGTCCTCGATCAACTTCGCCGTTCGGTATTGGCATGCCGCCGACATCGCGAGCCGTGGCGGGTCCGCAACGCCGTACCGACCGCACCAGCCGCCCTGTACGTGCGATTGCTCGCAAACGTCAGCCCAACGGGCCGCACCAGCCGCCCGCTACGTGCGATTGCTCGCAAACGTCAGCCCAGTCGACCGCCCCAGCCGCCCTCTACGTGCGATTGCTCGCAAACGTCGGACAAGCATCGCGTCTCTGACCTTGAGGCGCTTTGATCAGGCGGCGCTGGTCCTCATCCGGTCAGCTCTTTCGGCCGGGCAGTGCGAGCGGCTGGGCCCGGATGCGGCGGACGCCGGCTCCACCCAGATGTACGTCGCCGGTCTCGTCGGCGGTGAAGAGCCGCGTCCCCGGCGGCGCCGTCCGAATAGCGGCCACTACGGCTGTCATGTCCTCCAGTTGGCGGCGCAGCTCGTCGATCTCGTTCTGCATGGACAGAATTCTGCGGATCCCTTCCAGGTTGACACCCTGGTCCTGGCTGAGTCGCTGCACGAGTCGGAGCCGGGCGACGTCTCGGGCCGAATACCGTCGGCCCCGCTTGGCCATCCGGCGGGGCACGACTAGACCCATCCGGTCATACGTCCGCAGCGTCTGCGGATGCATGCCGGCGAGCTGAGCCGCCACCGAGATGACGAAGACGGGGGCATCGGAGTCGATCGGTTGGGGTAGCCGGGATCCGCTCATGGCCGACGACCTCACGGCTTCGCGGCGAAGAGCTTCGCGCGGGGGTTCTGGATACCGACGGTCCGCGCGTAGGAGTCCAGAGCCTGCCGGGCCTCCGGGGTCAACGAGTCCGGTACGACCACCTCGACGCTGACCAGCAAGTCACCCTTGGTGCCGTCGCGACGGGATACGCCCTTGCCGCGGACGCGGAAGGTGCGTCCGTTCGGTGTACCGGCCGGGATCCTCAGCTTGACCGACTGCCCGTTAAGGGTCGGCACCTCGATCTCGCCACCCAAGGCCGCTTCGTGGAAGGTGACCGGTGCGGTCAGCGTCAGGTTGTCACCCTTGCGCCCGAAGACGGCGTGCGAACGGACGTGCACGATGACGTACAGATCACCGGCCGCTCCGCCGTTCTCACCAGCCCCGCCCTTGCCTTTCAGCCGGATCCGCTGCCCGTCGGTGACCCCAGCCGGAATGCGCACCTGCATGGTCTTGGTCGACCGACCGCGACCGGAGCCGTGGCAGACCGGACAGGGGTCGTCGACCACCATGCCGCGCCCGTGGCAGTCCCGGCACGGCTCGGTCATCGCGAAAACCCCGCCGGAGGTCGAGGTCTGCATGCCGGATCCCTCGCAGGTGGCGCACACGTGTGGCACGGTGCCCGCCTTGGCTCCGGTGCCGTGACACGCCTCGCAGGGCGCGTCGGACACCATCTGCATCCCGACCGTGACGCCCTCGATCGCGTCGACGAAGTCGACGGTCACTTCACCCTCAACGTCACTGCCGCGTCGCGGGCCTCGGGAGGACGAATACCGTTGGGTGCGAGTCTGACCCTGATTGAACAGTCCACCGAAGAGATCGGAGAACCCGCTGTCGGTGGCGTTGCGGAACAGGTCGTCGACCGAAGGACCGCCCTGACCGCCGCCTCCACCGCTGCCGGGGAAGCGGAATCCACCGCCGCCGAACAGTTTGCGGGCGTCGTCGTACTCCTTGCGCTTGGCCGTGTCGGACAGCACATCGTTGGCCTCGGAGACCTCTTTGAACCGCTTCTCGGCCTGGGGATTTCCCGGATTGGCGTCCGGGTGGTTCTCCCGGGCCAGCTTGCGGTACGCCTTCTTGATGTCCTCGGACTTGGCGTCCTTCGCCACGCCGAGGACCTTGTAGTAGTCCTTCTCCAACCAGTCCTTGGTGCTCATGGACGCCTCCTCTCAAGTGTCTCGTGCTGCTGGTCGAACCTGCCGGTCTTGCTGATGTCAATAATCAGGCGTCGGGGGGGCCCCACGCCCCCACCACCCCCGGGGGAGTCAAGGGGAGTCGTATTAAACCCGGGCACCCGCGGCCAACCGAACCGGCCACCGCGACGG
>JAKDLH010000322.1 GCA_030452945.1 Microlunatus sp.
GGGACCCGTAGGGGCTGATGTAGTCGCCGGTCAGCGTCAAGAAGCCCAGGACGCTGATCGTGATGATGGTGACCCAGCGGGCGGTGGTGCGCGGCTTGGCCCGGTCGGCCTCGATCGCGCGGCGGGCACGGACGTCCGCAGCGACCGACTCGGCCAGCGACTCCAGCACCGAGGCCAGGCCTTGGCCGCGGCGGCGGGCACCGAGGATCAGGTAGGCGGCGACCAGGTCACCGGTGGCGTCGTTGAGGTCGTCGGCGAAGGCTCGCAGTGCTTCCTCGGTGCTGATCCGGGCCCGCAGCCGGGCCACAAGGGTGGTGACCTCGGGCCGGATGGCCTCCGGTGTCGAACGCAGCGTGGACCGCAGCGCCTCCTCGAGGCCGACACCGACGGTCAAGACCCCGGCCAGCGCCCGGGTCCACTCCTCGAGCGCCTCGAGGCGGTCGATCCGGGCCGCCGACGGCGGGGCGGACAGCAGCGTGGGCAGACCGACCGCAGCCAGCGGGACCAGGACGACGGCGATCAGCCACCCGGTGAACAGGTAGATGAGTGCGCCGGCGATCAGGCCGGCGACGGCCAGGATCTTGCTCCGTCGCTCCATCCCGGCCCAGCGCGAGCTGAGGCGGGACTGGTTGCGGCGGCGCGGGGCCGGCGGAGCCACGGGCGTGCGACGGGCACCGAGGATGACGCCGATGATGCCGGCGACGACCAGAGCGCCACCGAGGGCGGGAATGAGCAGCGGCATGGTTACACCGCCTCGCGTCCGTTGTCGGCCAGGTAGGCGTTGATGTCGAATCCGTACTGCTCGAGCTCACGCAGCTCGTCCGGCAGGGTTCCGGGCACCGCCGGGCCGCCGGCGGGGTTGGGACGGAAGACATGCGTGACGGCATACCCCTTGGCGGCCTCGCCGGGCGCGACGTGCACGATCTCGGATACCCAGCGGGAACGGCGCCACTTGCCATCACCGAGCGGGACGGTCTCGAGATGGACCTGGACGACGAGGTCGACGGTCTCGGCGAGCTTGGAGGTGGCCAGCTCCTTGGTGACGTGCGGCCCGGCCTCCATGGCGCAGGTGACCAGCTTGCGGATCGCGCCTTCGCCGTTGCCGGCGTGGGTGGTGGAGATCGAGCCGGCGCCGGACTCCATCGCCTTGATCATCGCCCACACCTCGCGGCCGCGGACCTCGCCGACGATCTGGCGCGAGAGGTTGAAGCGGAAGGAGTCGTATAGCGCCTCGTCGAGGGTGAACTCGCCGGCCTGCTTCCCGTCGGGGCCGACCTCACCGGAGCCGGGACGGGCTTCCCAGGCGTGCACGATCGGGTGGACGTCGGTGAGCTCGTGAAGGTGCAGCTCGAACTCTGTCTCGAAGGTCCCGATCGCTTCCCACGGGTTGATCTCTGCGCACAGGGCTCGCACCATCGTGGTCTTGCCAGCGCCCTGGGGGCCGGCCACGACGACGGACTTGCGCGCCTTGATCGCCGCCCGCAGGAACGAGGCCTGGGTGGGGGTGATCATGTCGCGCTCGACGAGCTCGTCCAAGGTGACCCGGCGCAACCGGTGACGACGGATCACCACGGAGGGATGGGCGGTGACCCAGGCCGCAGCCGCCAGACGGGGACCGCCGTCCAGACGCATGTGCAGTCGGGGGTTGGCCGAGGAGAAGCTGCGGGCGTTGACCTCGCTGCGGGACGCCACGAAGGACAGGAAGTCCAGCAGCTCCTGGTCGGAGTCAGCCACCGGGTCGGCCTTGATCAGGGTGCCGTCGACCTTCTCCACCCACACGTTCTGGGCGCCGGTGATGATGATGTTCTCGACGGTGTCGTCGTCGACGAGGGGCTGCAGCCGGCCCAGGCCGAACAATGCGTTGTAGACCGCGACAGCCATCGCGTCCTGCTCGTCCATCGACCACGCTGCCTCGCCGTCGTGCAGTCGGTCGGCGGCGGTGGTCTGCAGCAGTTCCTGGATGATCGTGCGGCCAAGCTCGCGCTCGGTCTCGGGGTCCATGCCCCGCTCCTCCCCCAGTGCCGCCGTGAGCTGGTCCGAGGCCTGCGCACGCAGCATCGCGACCTGGTGCCAGTCGATGCCCCCGGGTGCGATGACGGCCGGGCGGGCAGGGACCGGCGGGACGGCCGCCGGGGCCGGGACGGCAGCAGCCCGGACAGGCGCGGCGCCGCTGATCGGCCCGGCGAGTGAGCGAGCCGAGGTCGAGGAGGGGGCGAGGGAGATCGTGGGCACCTGACGGTGCCCGTTGGGCGGGGCCTCCGCCGGGGGCGTGGCGCCGAAGATCGGCAGGGCGGTCGGGTCGAGACGGTCGGTCATGGCTGGCTCCTCTCCCCCACTGCGAGGTCGATCGCAGCTCGGGAGCTAGACAAGGTGGCTTGGATGGCCTGGACGGCGGCACGCAGGGACTTGTTCAGGCCGGCGTTCTCGAACTTCCGGCGCGGCTGCGCTCCCACGGAGAACACCTCGGCCGAGGGCGGATCCCATTCCAGGGCGGCGACGGTGGGCATCTGGAGGGTCTTGGACACCTCACCGGCGGTGAACGGCATGCCAGGACCGACGACGAGAGCGCCCAGGCTGGTGGCGGCACCGGACCGGGTGAAGGTGTCCCGCAGAGTGGGTGCCCACGAAGCTGCACCGACTAGGGCGGGGACGGTCGAGCGAGTGACCAGCAGAGCCAGGTCGGCCGCCGCGAGCAGCTTGTAGGGCGAACCCTCCAGGCCGAGCCTGCCGGCGTCGACGATGACGTCCTGGCCGTTGCGCTCGAGGCTCTTGAAGGCGCCGGCCAGGGGCTCCCACAGGCTGTCCAGGGCGCGCGCCTGGTTGTGCCGCACCGGACCGTTGAGGAGCTGGATGTGGGTGTTGGGGATGCGCATGAGCAGCCGGGGAAGCTCTTCGACCAGTGAGCCTTGGCGGTGGGCCAGGGCGAGATCGACGATCGAGCCTTCCGAGGGCAGCTGGCCACCGCGGAAGTAGCCGGCGGGGATCGCGCGGGATCCCGTCGGGTCGGCGTCGACGAGGATGCTCGGGCGCGGCCAGGCCATGGCCAGGCCGAGGGCGGAGGAGGTCACCCCGGGTGACCCGTTGGCGGAGGTCAAGACGATCAGCGCCATGGGTCAGCTCCGGCTGTCGAGGACGATCGCGACCTTGCCGGTGGCGGCGCGGGCGGCCAGCATCGGCCCCTCGTTGTTGGGGACCTGGACGTTGACGATCGCGTTGCCCGTGGTCTCGTCCTTGGCCACGCCCACGACGACGGCCTCGATCGAGTCCGGCTGCCCGGTCGGCATCTCACCCTGCTGGCCCGGGGTCACCACGACGCGGACCTTGTCGCCGACGCGGATCTGGTTGGCCGGCAGCATGCCCGGGGTCAGAGCGATGCCGACCACGGAGGAGCCCTTGGCAGGGAGAGCCTGTTCGGTGACCTGGTCCTGGGTGACCACTCCCCCGGCCGACATGTCGAGAGCGGCGTGCTTGCCGACGACGCTGCTGGCCTGGTCGGCCGAGAGCGGCTTCAGCGCCGGGTCGACGCTGATGTTGACGGTCATCAGGTCATCGGCGGTGATGATGTCGCCGCGTTCGATGGTCTGGCGCACAGCCAGCACGCTTCGGGCGTCGGAGGTGGACTGGTACGCCCACATGCTGGCCAGGGCGCCCAGGCAGATCGCAGCCACCGAGGCCGCGATCAGCACCGGGCGGCGGCGCAGCTTCGGCGGCGGGGCGAACTGCTCCCCCGGAGCCGATGTCGGTTCCCCATCGGTGGGGTTCTTCCGCTGTTGCCTCCGAGAGTCGGTGGCAGGAGTCGTGGTCGACATTGGCTGGTCGGGCCTTTCGGGTTGGTTGAGTTTCTGGATTCAGTTGTCGCCGAAGTAGTCGCTCAGTGCGGCCGTGATGAGGTGCCCGCGCGAGCTGGCACCGAACTCG
>JAKDLH010000323.1 GCA_030452945.1 Microlunatus sp.
ATCACGCCGTAGCGCGCACTGCCGACAATGAGCAGGTCGGCGGCGTTTCGGTCGGCGAATTCGAGCAATCCGCGGGCGGCGGAGGACGACAGGTGGACGACGTACTCGGCTGGAGCACCCGCCAGGTAGGTGCTGACCTCCTGCTGGGCGGCCGCCACCCGGTCGGTGATCAGCCGGTTGTATCCGCTCGCGCCGGGTCCAGTCGCGGCGGCGCTGGTCTGCGGCACCACCGTGCAGACCACCAGATCGGCGACCGGCGGCTCCCCGCTGAGCAGTCGCGCCAGAGCCAACGCGTCGAGTCCTCGATCATCGGGCAGGTACCCGACGATGTAGCGAAGCCTCCGTTGCTCGTTGTCAGCCATGGGCGCACCGTATCCCGCCGAACGGCACCGCGCTACGCGTTCAGACCGAGCCCTCATCCATCAGGGGGCGATCCGGATCATTTTGCGATTGACGAACTCTTCGATTCCGAAGCGGCCTAGCTCGCGACCGTTGCCGGAGCGTTTGACGCCACCGAACGGTAGTTCGGCACCATCGGCGTCAACGCAGTTGACGAACACCATGCCGGCTTCGATCTGGTCCGCGACTCGCCGCGCTTGCTCGGTATCGTTGGTGAACACGTAGGAACCGAGGCCGAACGGTGTGTCGTTGGCCAACTCGACCGCTTCCGCCTCGTCGGCGGCCTTGAACACCATGGCGACCGGGCCGAAGAGTTCCTGGTGGAAGGCTTCGTTGTCGCGGCTGACCCCGGTCAGCACCCCGAACGGGTAGTGCGCACCGTCCGGCTGCCCCGCCGTGGTCAATTCGGCGCCACCGGCGGTGGCTGTCGCCACCTGCTCGCTCAGGTTCTTTGCGGCGGCGGCCGAGGAGAGCGGCGCGCTGCCGCCCTCGATGATCTTGGCGTTGAACTTCTCCACGAAGTCGTCGTAGAGATCTTCCACGACGATGAACCGCTTGCCGTTGTTACAGGCCTGCCCGGTATTGCCCAGGCGAGCCGCGGTCGCGGCCTCGACCGTGGCGTCCATGTCGTCGGTTGCGAGCACGATGAACGGGTCGGAGCCACCGAGTTCGAGCACGACTTTCTTCAGGTTCCGGCCGGCGATCTCGGCGACGGCGGCGCCGGCGCGCTCGGAGCCGGTGATGGAGACCCCCTGCACCCGCGGGTCGGCGATGATGTCGGCGGCCTGGTCGTTGGTGGCGTAGATGTTGAGGTACGCCCCGTCGGGGAACCCGGCGTCGGCGAAGATCTGGGCGATCGCGGCCGACGACGAGGGGCACTGCGGCGCATGCTTGAGCAGGATCGTGTTCCCCAGGCACAAGTTGGGGGCAGCGAACCGGGCAACCTGGTAGGCGGGGAAGTTCCACGGCATGATCCCCAGCAGCACTCCCAGCGGTTCGCGCCTGATCATGGCACTGCCTTCGCCATCGAGCAGCGTGATGTCCTCATCCGCCAGGAACTGCTCGGCGTTGTCGGCGTAGTACTCATAGATCGCCGCACTGAACTCGACCTCTTCTTCGGCCTCCGTGACCGGCTTGCCCATTTCCTCCACGATCAAGGCGACCAGCTCGGTCGCTCGTTCGCGGTGCAGCTCGGCGGCTCGCCGCACCAGCGCCGCACGCTCGGCCACAGTCGTGGTGCGCCCCCAGCTGTGGAAGGCCTCGTGGGCCCGGCCGATCGCTGATTGGATGTCGGCGTCGCTGGCGGTGTCGTAGGTCTTGACCAGTTCACCGGTTGCAGGGTTGACGACGGCGTAGTCGCTCATGGTCGGGTTCTCCTAGGGTAGGAAGGGGTCTTGGGCTGGACGCTAATCCGGTCGAGACGCTCACCGTAAGGCACCCCTGCCGGGCGACGTCCAGATCGGTACGCTTCAGCGCGCCGGATCAGCGACCTCGCCCTATCCGGGCCGCGCTCGGCTGGCGCTGCCGCCGCCGAGACTGGGATGATCGCATCGTGGCCAGTGAACCGCGGATGATCGCCCTGGGTTTCGGGAAGTTTGCCCGCACCGACCGTATCTACGCCCTGGAGCCGCTGCTGGGCACCGAGCGTGGAGACGGCCGACGCACCAAGGTGTGGGTCGAGGGGGTCATCGACCCGATCATCGCCGCTCGCACGGAGACGACCATTCTGCGGGACATGGGACAGGAGATCGCCGTCGATGCGCCACTGGTCGACGAGGCACTTGATCTCGCCGCCCGGCTGGCGGCTGCCGCGGAGGCTGGGCGCGTCGACCTGAGCGACCTGGGTCGGCGAGCCCGACGACTGCTGGCCGCGACGACCGGCTCGCCTGAGTAGTGGTCAGTCGGCTGGCTTAGCATCAGGGTGAGGATGTCCGGTAACGATCATGACACGTGACCGTAGCCTCGTTCGGCGTCGCTCCTGCGTCCCGGGGCCTACGTCACTCCGCTCAACCAAGACCTCGAGCGTGGGATCGTAGGTCGGTAGCCGCCCTGATCCTCCAGGTGCCCGCCGAGCTTCGGTTGTACGGCGGGGGTGCCGGTGGACGGGGCACTCGTCTCCGCCGGGTCTCGCGTCGCGGACGGCGTGCTCACCCTGAGCGTGGTGACTCGACCGCAACGTGCGCCGACGTCGCCACCACGCTTCTTGCTCGACGTGCACCTCGGTGGAGGCGGCTGACTCGGTGCTGGCCGACCGCGCGGTAGCGGAGCAGCGCGTCCTACCCACCCAGGATCGTGGTCTGCTGCACCGGCGCGCCGTCTTCGCCGAGGCCTTGGGTGCATTGGTTCGCGGGGCCGGGACAGCTGCCCAGCTGGATGACGTACTGGACCGTTTCGCTCCTCCGCTCGTACCGTGGACGCGGTGCCCGACGTGTGGCGGTCTGCTCGAACCGGCCTCCGGGGCGCAGGTGGCCCCGATGCTGGAACGGGGCACCCGGTGCAGCTACCGGGATTTCGCGCGGTGTCTGGAATGCGGTCAGGTGTATTGGCGTGGGGCACACGCCGCCCGACTGGAACCAATGGTCGCCCGAGCCGAGAAGATCGTGCAGTCCCGGCTCCGGTCGCCGCGTACCAGCAGGGCCGACGACCGTGCTCAGTCGTAGGACTTCACGAACACGAAGTGATGCTCCCGCTGGATCTGGCCGCTGGTGTAGTGCACGATGCGGGCAGCGCTGGGATCATCGGATACGACCGCGTGGTCAGAAGTCTGCGCGCGTACGGGCTCGGACACCGCAACTTTCGACCACAAGGTCCGAACTTGCGGTCTTGGGTGACCCAGGGTCATCTGATGCTTGCGCGTGCGGCCTGGCCGGCGCGGAGAACAATTCGGACGGCCGTCGGAGGGTAGGTGCTACGGCGGCGCGGGTGCCTGGCCGGTGTGGATCAACTCGACGGCGGGCAGCCCGGCGGTGGTCTGGATGGGGCAGCCTTCATTGGACAGGGGTCCCAGATGCTGGGTGCCTTGGTTGGTGCACAGGAAGTAGTGCCCGTGCGGGGCCCGCCACAGGTACACCCCGGGGTGAGGGGTGGTGACGGTCCACAGGCCGTGGGTCTTGGCCCGGTGCTCACCGCGGGTGAGAGGTGCGAGGTTGGCCGGTCCGGTCTGGCCGGGGGTGCCGTCCCGCCGGTACGGGTCGGTGTGGTCCAGATCCATCGACGCGCCCCGGCCGCTGCTGTAGGGGAAGACGGAGGCGACCTGCCGGGTCCGGACGGCTTCTCGGATGCTGGCGGGGATCTCGTAGGCGTCGACGGCGGGGATCCGGCCCAGGTCCAGGACCGGGCGGACGCTGATCTGGCAGGAGTGTCGGCCGAGGAACTCGCGGAGCTGGGTGGCGAGCATGGGTGCGCAGCCGTCGGTGCGGACCACCCCGGTCCCGGTGCGCAGGGTGGCGTCGGTGAGGTGGACGTGCAGCACTACCCGGGGTCGGGCCGC
>JAKDLH010000037.1 GCA_030452945.1 Microlunatus sp.
TACGCCGGGAACGGAGCACCGGACGTGACCACCGACCAGACCCGCGACCCCGCGATCCGGGTGCGGGGCATCGAGAAGTCGTTCAAAGATCTGCACGTGCTGCGCGGCGTCGACTTTGACGTGGCAGCGGGCAGCATCTTCGCGCTGCTCGGCTCCAACGGAGCAGGCAAGACCACGCTGGTGCGCATCCTGTCGACGCTGCTGAAGGCTGACGCGGGCACCGCCACGGTCGACGGCTTCGACGTCACGGCCCAACCCGGCGACGTTCGCGCCTCGATCAGCCTCACCGGCCAGTTCGCCGCCGTCGATGAGGTGCTTACTGGCCGGGAGAATCTCGTGCTGGTGGCCAGACTGCGCCACCTGAAGGACCCGGGCACGATCGCCGACGACCTGCTGGCCCGCTTCTCGCTCACCGAATCCGGGAACCGGGCGACATCGACGTACTCGGGCGGCATGCGACGCCGGCTCGACCTCGCGATGAGCCTGGTCGGCAGCCCGGTGATCATCTTCCTGGACGAGCCCACCACGGGTCTGGACCCCCAGGGGCGCGTCGAGGTGTGGCAGGCCATCAAGCGTCTCGCCGCACAGGGCACGACGGTGCTGCTCACCACGCAGTACCTCGATGAGGCTGAGCAGCTCGCCGACCGGATCGCGATCCTGCACCAGGGCACGATCATCCAGAACGGGACTCTGCCCGAGCTCAAGCGGCTCCTTCCGCCCGCTCAGGTCACCTATGTCGAGAAGCAGCCCTCCCTCGAGGACGTCTTTCTCGCCCTGGTCGGCGACACCGATGACACCGGAGGGGAAGAACGATGACCAGCCATGCCCTAGGCGACACCGGCGTCCTGACCGGCCGCTCGCTGCGCCACATTCTCCGCAGTCCCGACACCATCATCACCACCGCGGTCACCCCGATCGCGCTGATGCTGCTGTTCGTGTACGTGCTCGGTGGGGCGATCGATACCGGATCCGACGAGTCGTACCTGAACTACATGCTTCCCGGCATCCTGCTCATCACGATCGCCTCCGGCATCGCCTACACGGCGTACCGCCTGTTCCTCGATCTCCAGGGCGGCATCTTCGACCGCTTCCAATCCATGCCGATTGCCCGGCCGAGCGTGCTCTGGGCCCACGTCCTCACCTCGCTCACCGCGAACCTGGTCTCAATCGCCATCGTCATCGGCGTCGCGCTGATGATGGGATTCCGGACCGGTGCGTCGCTCGCCGGATGGTTTGCCGTCACCGGCCTCCTGATCCTGTTCACCCTGGCCCTGACGTGGATCGCCGTCATCGCCGGGCTCTCGGCCCGGACCGTCGACGGCGCGAGCGCGTTCAGCTACCCGCTGATCTTCCTGCCGTTCGTCAGCTCCGCCTTCGTGCCCACCGACTCGATGCCCGGACCCGTCGCCTGGTTCGCCGAGAACCAGCCCGTCACCTCGATCGTGAACACCATCCGAGCCGTGTTCGCCCAAGAACCGATCGGCACCGACATCTGGATCGCCCTCGTCTGGCTCGTCGGCATCCTCGTCATCGCCTACGCGTTCGCGATCGCCGTCTACCGCCGCAAGTTCAACTGAGGCCGGCGCGAGCCTTACCGGAGCCGACCACTATTCAGCCGAGCCGGTGGTCGCCTGGAGGCTAAGTCAACGCTCCCTCCCCAACCGGCTCGCTGCATCGGGCATCGCCGGTGGGGCCGTCTATGAGGCCCTGGTGGGTCTGGCCGCGCTCGAGGCGTCCGTGATCGTGACGACACGAGACGTGTCAGACCACATGGTTCGAGCAGGAGATCAGCTATGCATCGGGAGTTCGCGAGATTCTACGGCCACGTCGAGGGCGATGCACCAAAGACCCTCGCTCGCTGGATTACCGATCGGCTGGACGCCCACCACGCCGACGTACGCACGTCCTCGAGCTCGGTTGCGGTACCGGCGCAGTGCTGAGCGCCCTTCAGCCACGGCTGAATCCGGACGTGCCTTCTTCGTTTGCCGCGCCACGTGATGCCGGTGTGCGCCAGGTGATCCCGGCTTGATCGTGCCGCCGCTGCCCCAAGAAGGAATCCGACCCAGGGCGCCGACTGGACGGACCTCGGCGGTCCGGGACTACTCCAGCCGCAGCACGATCTTGCCTCGAGCGTGCCGTGTCTGCACCTTGGCCAACGCGGCCGGCGCCTCCGCGAACGGGTAGACCCGCTCGATCTCGACCCGCAGCTCCCGAGCGGCGATCTGCTTCAGCAACTGGGCCACGTCGTCGCGTACGTCCACGTCGTAGGGCACTGTCCCCACCTGGACGCCGCGCTCGGAGATCAGCCGGTCGCCCGAGACGGCGATCAGCCGACCGCCGTCGCGCACCACGGGCAGGCAGGCTGTCGGCGGCGACGCCCGGCGGCACCACGATCGCTGCGTCCACTCCGCCCGGCACCCATTGCCGGATCCGCTCGGTCCAGCGGGGATCGCGGTAATCCACGGCCAGCTCCGCGCCGAGGGACTGGACGAGGTCGTGGTTGGGCTCCGAAGCCGATACGGCGACCCGCCATCCCTGGCTGACAGCGACCTGGATGGCCAGTGTCCCGATCGCGCCTGATCCGCCGGCGATGAACAGCGATTTCGGCACCGAGCCGGCCGCCAAGCCGTGCATGGTGCGCAGCACGGTGTTGCCGGCGACCGGCACCGCAGCCGCTTCGACGAAGCCCAAATCCGCGGGGATGGGCACGATCAGGGCGTCGGCCTTGACCGCTACCCAATCGGCCCACGTTCCCCCCTTAGATTGCATGGAGCTGACGAACGCGATCCGATCTCCCGGCCGGTAGGCGGAGACAAGACGGCCGACCTGGTCAACGATCCCGGCCGCCTCGATCCCGATCGGGTACGGGTAGGCGGCGTCGCTCGGCAGGAAGTAGGAGTCATGGATGCCGACCCCGACCGCTTTGACGCGGACCAGGATCTCCTCGTCACTGATCGTGGGGACGGGGACCTCGGCTGACTCGATGATGCCGGCACCGGCGTGCGGCAGGACGAAGGCTCTCATCCCCACGAGGCTAGCCCGGTCTGCCCGACGCTGGTCGAATCACCGTCGGAGACCAGGCCTCGATTCGAGGCGATATGTCCAGTTTAGGACATGTCCTACAGATGCTATTGATATTTAGTCGGTCCTGGGAGTAAACCGCTAGGGTGAGGGTGCGAGGCAGCCACCCCCCCGATGGCTGTCACTTGCGGTCGGGAGGGGACCACCCCCGAGGGTCCCCTCCCGGCATCAACCCGAGCATGTCACAACGCCGTCTCATTCGAGGTCAGTCCAGCAGAACTGACCGAGGCCGCATGGTGGGCTCGGATCGCCTCACGGTAGCCGGTGACCAGATGCTCCTCAGTCAGTGCCGCCAGTTTGTCCAGGTCGTCCGCCGCGGCGGCGGCGATCAACTCCCGGTGCTCCTCCACCATCAAGGCGACGTTGCCTGACTCCGACACGTAGGAGCGGGTGATCCGGCGGCTTACGGGGTGATCCCACAGACTGTCCAGCATCTTGAGCAGCAGCATGTTTCCGCAGGGCTCGACCAGCGCTCGATGAAACCGCCGATTCAGCTCGAACTGGGCGGCGCCGTCGCCGGAATGCGTGCCTGCCATCTCCTCGACGAGGGCCGTCAGCCGAGCCAGACTCGCCGGGTCGTGCCGCCCGCAGGCCATGCGGGTCGCTGACAGCTCCAGCGTGCGACGCACCTCAGACACCTCGGCGATATCTCGCTCGGTAAGTCCGTTCACCACGTAGCCACTCCCGGGCACCCAGGTCGCCAGACCCTCGTGGGTGAGCCGGTTGAGAGCGTCCCGCACCGGCGTGCGGGACACCCCCAGCGACGTAGCGATCTGCTCCTGCACCAATGCCGCATCGGCGGGCAGTTCGCCGTCCACGATCTGGTCGCGGAGGTGCTCGTACACCCGCTCCGGGAGCGGCCCATCCCGGACCGATCGGGTGAGTCGGGTCACCGGGCTGCTCCCTTGCCGCACTGGTCTTGTCATTCGGCCTCGCCTCGGGTTACCGTGTCTGTCTGGACACACTGTATCCAATGCATCCCGGAGGCGCTCATGTACGTCCTGAACACCTGGTACGTCGCAGGTTGGTCGAACGAGATCACCACCCAGCCGCTGGCTCGGACGATCTGCGAGACGCCGATCGTGTTGTTCCGCACTGAAGCCGGAGAGCTGGCCGCGCTCGCCGACCGTTGCGCACACCGGGCTTATCCGCTGTCCGCCGGCCGGGTGATCGATAGCTCGATCCAGTGCGGCTACCACGGTTTCGCCTTCGGCACGGACGGGGTGTGCACCCGGGTGCCGGCCCAGGAGAGCATCCCGCCGCGGGCTCAGGTGCGGACGTACCCGGTCGTGGAGAAGGACGGCTGGACGTGGGTTTGGCTCGGCGACCCGGACCGCGCCGACGTCGATCTGCTGCCCGACACCCACTGGATGGCCGATCCCGAGTGGGCCACCGTCACCCACACCGTGCTGTTCGAGTGCCGACACAATCTGATCCACGACAACCTGCTCGATCTGACGCACGAGTCGTTCCTGCACGAGACCACGGTGGGCGACGACTACATCTACCAGCACGGCATCACCGTGGAAGTCGACGGGCACGTGGTGTCGGTGGATCGGCTGATGCCGGATGTGGCCGCGCCTCCGCTGTACGCCCAAACCATGGGCACCGAAGGGCTCTACGACAGATTCCACACCACCGAGTTCCACGTGCCGAACTTCCACGTGCTGCACTCCGGCATCACCGGCCAGGGCCGTCCACGCGAGGAGGGCTATCTGATCAAGGTCCTGAACGGCATCACCCCGGTGGACGCCAGCCACTCCTGGTACTACTACGCGTTCAGCCGCAACTTCGGCGTCGACAACCAGCAGGCGACCGCCGAGCTCGAGGTGGGCCTGGCCACGGTGCTGCGCGAGGACGCCGAAGCGTTGAAGTACCAGGAGATCGGCATGCGGCAGCGGCCCGCCAAGGAAGCCGACGTGCTGATCGGCCAGGACGCGGGCGTGGCCAAGGCCCGGCGCATCCTCGACCAGCTGCTGGCCACCGAGCACCCTGGTCGCGACGCGGCGGCATCGGCCTCCGCTGCGGTGTCGCCGACTCACCAGCCGACCGGTGAGACCCCGAGCGGCAGCCGCTCGGTGACCACCGTCCGCCCCTCGGCTGACCGGCCCGTCACCGCCCGCCGCATCACGCCGGAGTCGGTCGGCGCCAATCCCTGATCAACTCCCCGTACGCCCTGATCGAGTCGCCGTACGGAGATAGTCAACCGACTCGACGCGAGCGGAGAGGAACGATCGGATGAGGATCCTGGTTCGGGCCAACGCGCACCGGCCGGTGCTGGACGACAGTGGGCAGGTAGGGGTCGAGGTCGCCTCCTCCCCCGACACCCCCGGTCGTCCAGACCGCTGGACGTGGTCCATCCGGTTGCTGGACCAGCCGCCGTCGCCGACGGTCGCCGAGCCGTCGGGGGACGACCATCTCGCCGATGTCGTGCGCCGCGACCTGGACGGGCCGGATGGGTCCGGCACTCTCGAGGTCGCCGTCGATCCGGCCGTGGTCGCGCCAGAGGTCGACGTGCTCGGGTTCAGCGAGGCCGGCGAACTGGAGCGAGACCCGAACGACCTGGTCGCGCTGCTGGTCACCGAGGGGGCCGCCGACATCGAGGGCCGTCATCTGCTGCAGCGCCTGGACACCCTGGTGCTGGAGGGTGACGACCCGGTGCGAATCAGTATCGACCCGACCGGCGGGCCCGCCTCGGTCGCGGTCGTCCGGCTGCGATCCACCCAGGCGGCCACCGTGAACTGGGTCCCCTGAACCCGGGGACCGACGGAGAAGCCGAGAACCCGAGAAGAACCCGAGGACTGAGGGAGGAGAAGCATGCGGGTCACTCACGACGAGCAGCGGATGACCGTCCGCGTCCGTTCGATCACCTGGGAGGCCGACGGCGTCGTCTCGGTCGAGTTCGTCGCTCTCGACGGCTCCGACCTGCCGGCTTGGGAGCCGGGAGCACACCTAGACCTGGAGCTGTCCGGCGTCATCACCCGCCAGTACTCGTTGTGTGGCGACCCGGCCCGCCGATCGAGTTGGCGGATCGCCGTGCTGCGGGAGCCGGTGAGCAAGGGCGGCTCCCAGGCCGTGCACGAGCGGCTTCGACCAGGTGACGTCGTCACCGTGGTCGGGCCACGGAACAACTTCCCCCTGACGGACGCGCCGGCGTACCGGTTCGTGGCCGGCGGCATCGGGATCACGCCGCTGCTGCCGATGATGCGCCGGGCCACGGAGTCGGGAGCTGAGTGGACCTTGCTCTACGGTGGCCGATCCCGAACCAGCATGGCCTTTGTGGACGAAGTCGAGGCGTACGGGGAACGGGTCCAGATCCGGCCCCAGGACGAGTTCGGCCTGCTCGATCTGCAGTCGCTACTGGGGACGCCGGAGACCGAGACGCTGGTGTACTGCTGTGGGCCGGAGCCGTTGCTGAACGCGGTCGAGGCAAGCTGCAGTGCTTGGCGGTCCGGTGCGCTGCGGGTCGAGCGCTTCAAACCCAAGCCCCAGCCGGTACGCGACCCGGGCGCCGAGCAAGCCTTCGTCGCGGTCTTGCAGCGCAGCGGCTACGAGGTCGATGTGCCAGCTGGAACCTCCATCCTGGAGGCGATCGAAGAATGCGGTCTCGAAGCCGACCACTCCTGCCGAGAAGGGGTCTGCGGAACCTGTGAGGCCGGCGTGCTGGCCGGCTTGCCCGACCACCGCGACAGTCTGCTGTCGAGCGAGGAGCAGGCCGCGAACGAGTCCATGATGATCTGTGTGGGCCGGGCCCTGAGCGAGCGGATCGTGCTCGACATCTGAGTCGCGGCTCAACATCTGACGCACTGGATCGTGAGGCGGATCAGAGGCGGATTAGGGTGGCGAGGATGACCGAGACGAGACCGTCTACCCCGTCCAGCGCGCGGGCCGATGTCCTGCCCTTCGCCGGCGTCGGGCTGGCTGCGGTCGTGGCCGGGGGCCTGATCGCCGCCGCCATCGCGCATGCTCCGACCCAGCCGTTGGTCTGGCTGGTGGCGTACCTGGTCCTGGTCGTCGGGGTGGCCCAGGCCGCGCTCGGGATCGGTCAGCACCGGCTGGCCGATCATCGGTTGACCACGACGCAACTGTGGACCGAGTTCGTCCTCTACAACCTGGGCAACGCCGCGGTCATCGTCGGCACCCTGCTCGATCTCCCGCTGCTGGTCGATGGGGGCGGGGTCTTGCTGGTGGTCGCCCTGGTCGGCTTCCTGCGTGGCAGCCGAGGAAGGAGAACGGACGGCACGCTGCGGTGGCTGTACCGGATCCTGATCGTGCTGCTGCTGATCAGTGTGCCCGTCGGTCTGCTGCTGGCTCACCTCCGGGCTGGCTGATCATTCTGGCTCGGGCCAGGAGCGGATGCCGGCGATGAAGGCAGCCGGGCCGGCCGCGACGATCACCTGCGCGACCTCGTCTCCGGGGTTGGTGAGCGCGACCGCCTCGTCCTTGCGGACCAACGCCGCGTCGCCGACCCGCACCTCGATGGACTCTTCGTCCTTGGTGATCTGCACCCGCCCGCTGATCGGGCACAAGATGACGTCGGAGCCGTTGTGCTTGTGCGCCGGCATCCCGCCGCCCGGCGGTACGTCCACCCGCACCACGCCCACGTCTGGCCCTGCCTCGTCACCGCCGAAGAAGACGGCGACGGTCGGGCCGTTGGGCCTGGGTGGTTGACGCAGCAGCGCCTCATCCTTGGTACGCAGTTCCATGCTCACTCCTCGCCGAAGAAACGCCCTACCCTGCCAACGCTCTAGCCGCGCCTGACACCTTAGGTAAGCCTCAACTAACTCCTACGTTACGGCACGGGAGCCGGGTTCGATAGGCCGCCCCAGCCGCACCATCCCGGTAGCCTCGGCAGATTCAGTCGAGCAAGCCGAGGTCGCGGGCGCGAGCGACCGCAGCCGTGCGGCTGTCCACCCCGAGCTTGGCGAAGACGTGCACCAGATGAGTCTTCACCGTGGCCTCGCTGACGAACAGCGCACGCGCGACCTGACGGTTGGTCCCGCCTTGCGCCACCCGGGCCAGCACGGCCATCTCCCGTTCGCTGAGCTGGGGCGGCTGGGAGCGGAGGGACTCCACGACCCGGTCGACCAGCTCCGGGGCGAGGTCGGAGCCGCCACCGGCCGCATCTCGGATCGCGGCGGCGATGACGTCGGCTGGCGCGTCCTTCAGCAGGTAGCCCGCCGCGCCCGCTTCCACCGCACGCAAGATGTCGCGATCGTGGTCGTAGGTCGTCAAGATCACCACGGCCGGTCCGTCCGCACGGGTCCGGCAGTCCCGGGTGACCCCGACACCGTCGAGACCGGGTCCGAGCCGCAGGTCACACAGCACCACCTGAGGCGCCAACTCGGCGGCCAACCGCACCGCGTCCTCACCGGTCCCGGCTTCGGCGATGACCTCGATCCCGGGTTCCCGGCTCAACATGGCGCGGATACCGGATCTGACCACAGGGTGATCGTCGACCACCAGGACCCGTACGACCACGGGTCAGTGTCCGTCGCCGGGTCTGGTGAGCGGCAGGCGGGCCGAGAACGCCGTGCCCTCCCCGGGCGCACTGTCCACGGTCAGCTCCCCGCCCAGCTCACGCAGGCGGGACCGCAGCGCCGGCAGGCCGTAGCCACCCCGCCAGGCGGCCCCGGGAATCTGTCTGGCCGCCAATGGCTCAAATCCGGCCCCGTCGTCCACCACGTCTAGCACGACCTCATCCTGCGTCACGGCCAGGTTGACCGCCACTCGGTCCGCGGCCGCGTGCTGGCGGACGTTGCCCAGCCCGCTCTGCGCGGCCCGCAGCAGCGCCACCTCTACCGGGGTCGGCAAAGGGGGCAGTCGGTCGTCGACAACGAGTTCGGCGGTGATGCCGGTTTCCTCCGCCAATCGGTTCGTCATCCGGCCGAGCGCGGCGATCAGACTGTCGTCGGCCAGCGAAGCGGGGGTCAAAGCGCCGACGATGCGGCGTACGTCAACGAGGTTGTCGGCCGCCGTGCTCTCGATCTGACCCAGGATCTCCGCGGTGGTGGTGTCGGCGACGGGCGGGGCGGCCCGGACCAGCATCAGCACCGAGGACAGACCCTGAGCCACGGTGTCGTGGAGATCCCGCGACAGCCGGGTCCGTTCGGCCAGCATCCCGGCCTCGTGTTGGCTGCGGACCAGCTCGTCCTGCATTTGCGCCATCTCCTCCTGGGCTTGGACCAGCGAGCGCAGCAAACGCTGCCGTTCGATGCTGTCCCCCACGAGCTGCCGCTGTCCACGCGCCAGAACGAGCGCGAACCCCGCACCGACACTCGGACCCACGATGGACGCGACAGAGGCCGGCTGTCCCGCCAGCAGCGGCCGCACCAGAACCACGGCCAGCACCACCAGAGCGAACGGCACGGCCGCTGACCGCAGCAGGTGCCCCGCGAGTAGCCACAACGAGAAGCCGAGCCACACGTTCGGGACCGCCAACACACACATCCCCAACCAGATCAGCCCCAGACCGACCAGCCACCACGCCCCGGCGTGCGGTCTGGTCGCCCGCCGCGCCACGACCGGACCGAAGGCGTACCAGCCGGCAAAGACGGCTGCGGACCCGATCACCGGGGCGACCGACGCACCGGCCCGAAGGGCCGCCACGGTGCACACGACCAGCAGCACCGCGGTGATCGCGTGCTGGCCGAGCTGAAGGGTCCGGACGATCACGGCCGGCCCGCGCTCACTCGCCAGGGAGCCGTGCCCGGCCGGGACCGGTGCACGCTGAAGAGATCCGCCCTCCGCAGCCACGGTCTCATTGTGCCCGGCGGGTCGCCTCCGTACGGCTGGCGGCCCGCGCCACCTGGATCGCACCCACCAGTCCGAGCAGCAGGAACAGTCCCGAGGCCACCAAGGTGAGCTGGGTGGCGGTGGCGAAGCCGTCCGCCAGCGCGTCCACCAGCTGCGGGCCGGCCGGACCCAGCGAGCCGGCGCTGCTCTGCTCCCGCAGGCCACTGAGCATTCCGCCGGCCGAGCTGCCCATGGTCGCGGCCAGCTGCTCGGCGGTGGCCGGATCCAGGCCCGGTACGGATCGGAGTCGGTCGGGCAGCTGACTCGCCAGCCCGACGGCCAGCACCGTGCCGGCCACGGCGGTACCGATGGCGGAGCCGACCTGACGCAGGGTGCTCTGGGTCGCCGAGGCCGACCCGGACTGACCGGCTGGCACGTCGGCCAAGACGATGGAGGTGAGCTGTGCCGCGGCCAGACCGAGTCCCAGACCGTAGATCACCAGCACTCCGGCGATCAGCCACGGGGCGGTCTGCGGACCGATCAACGCCGCGGTGGCCGCGATGCCGATGATCTCCAGACCCAGACCGAGCAGCACGACGCGCGGGGGTCCCAGGCGAGCCGCCAAGTGCCGCGCCTGGGCGCCGGCCACGAACGCACCGAGGGCCATGGTGGCCAACACGATCCCGGCCTGCAACACGCTCAAGGCGAGCACGTTGACCAGATAGAGCGGCAGGACGAAGACCAGGGTGAACTCCCCGACCGCCACCGTCGCGGCGGTCACGTTGCCCCAGGAAAACGTGGGATAGGCGAACAGCGTGAGATCAAGCAGGGCCGATCGGTCGACCCGGGCTCGGTGCCGTTCCCAGTACACGAAGCTGACGATCAGCACGACGCCGGCGACCAGGGCCAACGGCACTGGCGAGAGAATTGCGTCGTCCGGCCAGCTCAGACCAGCCAGCCGGAAGTCAGCCACCGCGCGCCACCAGCCTAGGGTGTGTCCCTCGATCAGACCGAAGACGATCAACGCGAAACCGGCTGCGCTGAGCAGCAGGCCGGCCACGTCCGCACCCCGCCCCCGAATGTCCCCGCGGCTATCGGGCACCACCAGCAGGGCCCCGACCAGGATCGCCGCCCCTAACGGCACGTTCACCCAGAAGATCCAGCGCCAGTCGAAGGCGGTGGTCAGCCAGCCGCCCAGCAGCGGCCCGATCGCGGCCATCCCGGACGCGACGGCCCCCCAGACGCCGAACGCGGCGGCCCGGTCGCGACCGCGAAACAGCGTGTTCACGCTGGACAACGTGGTCGGCAGCACCATCGCCCCGCCGACGCCCTGGATGGCCCGCGCCCCGATCAGGCTGGTCGAGCCCTGAGCCAGACCGGCGAGCACGCTGCCGGCTACGAAGACGACCGTGCCGATCACGAACAGCCGCCGGCGCCCCAACCGGTCGCCCAGCCGGCCGAAGGTCAGCAGCAGCGCGGCGAAGATCATCGCGTACACCGCGTTGACCCACTGCGCCTGGGAGAGATCCAGTCCGAGTTCGTCGATGATGGTGGGCAGCGCCACCCCGACGATCGTCCCGTCCAAGATGATCATGGACAGACCGCCGGCCAGGACGGCCAGGGCCCACCAGCGACGACGGCCCGGGGGCTGCGGCTGACTGGCGCCCGAGTCCGTCTCCTGGGCCTTCGCGCTCACCTCAGCGCGGCCTCGGGCTCTGCCACCGGCTTCGACGTCGATGACGTGACGGGCCGGCGCAGCACCCAGAACAGCAGCACGAAGCCGGCGGTGAGGATCATGTGGCTCAATCCAGACACCCCGGCGAAGGCAGGCCCGTCGCTCACCGCGGAGCCGGTCACCTGCGCGACGCCCTTGACCGCGGTGGTGGCCAACATCAAAGCCAGACCGATGTTCCACACCCAGACGAACCAACGCAGCGGCCGCGCCTCCGCCAGCCCGAACAACTTGGTCAAAGCCAGCACTAGCAGCATGACCAAAGTGCCGAGCACCAAGGCGTGGGTGTGCAGCACCGCCAGTCGAGTAGTCCCGGTGAAGTCGTACGCCTTGGTGAACTCCCGATAGAACAACCCGCTGGCCAACCCGACGACGGTCCAGGTGAGAGCCGAGCGGTACAACGTGGCAAGCATGAATCCTCTTTCAAACGTGGTGAAGTGATCCGGTGATCACCTAGGTCTTGACTGTAGGCAATCCAGCGTCGGCGAGGTGGTCGTCCGGCTCCATCCTTTGGTGGAGTTTCTCGAACCGGGTGCCATTGCGATGAGCGGGACGGGGCTAGGAGCAGCGACATGGCCGCGGCCAGCGACCTGAGCCCCCGTCGCCAGCGATCGGGTCGGCCGGATGGGTGGGCTCGTCCGGGGCGCTGCCGAAGACGAGATCGTTGCGGGCCAGGAACCGGCCGGCGAAGCGGATCGGCACGCCTTGGCCTCGAGCATGGTGCCTGAGCCGGTCGCGACGGCGTGCACGTGCAGGTGCCGCCCTCGACCCGCAGCACGATGCCATCACAGAGGCTGTGCATGAGACGACCGAAGACGGCGTACCGGTCGAGCTGGTCGGGCAGCAGGCCCCAGGCAGGAGAATCGGGGCGTGTGCGGCTTGGTCCCGGTGTCGTTCTGGGTCTGGTGCTGGTGTGGTGGCTTGGGGTTGGCTGACGCCGTCGGGCGGTCCTGGGTGCGGTCGGCTACCCGGCGCAGCACCAGCAACCAGGCTTTGATCAGGTTCGTCTGGGCTTGCCGGGTAGCAGCGCCAGCACGGCGCCGATCAGGATTGCCGCGCCGTGGATGTTGGCCGCTGCGGATAGCACGGCCCCGGCGACCAGAACACCGACCAGAACCGCTGGCCCGGCTCGTCGACCGGTTTGGACGGCTCGGCCGGCAGCGACCCCGGCGATGATGCCGAGAAGGATCAGCGGCTCCCACAGGGGGGCCAGCAGCGCTCCGCACCAGACCAGCACCGCCGACAGGCCCCACGGTGCAAGTCGTACACGGTCGCGCCAGGCGGTAACCGCGACGGCGCTGGCCAGCCCGCAGATCGCGATCGAGTTGCCGCCGCCGATTGGCTGCCAGGCGTAGCCGACCAATTCGGCGAGCAGGCCCGTGCCGAAGTACTGCACCATCCAGCGGCGCCGCGTGCAGACCTGCTCGGCGACCGCGCCGATCGCCCCCAAGAAGATCATGTTCGACACCAGGCCGAATAGACCGCCGTCTTGGACGAGCAGAGCGGTCACGATCCGCCACCACTGGCCTTGCAGGCCGGCCGGAGACCGCTCGAGCTGGCCGAGGAGGTCGGGGAGGATGTGCTGGGCGATGCCTCCGGCCCCCGTCACCGCCACCAGTGCGCCAGTGAGCCACGGAGCTCGACGCAGACCGAGCTTGGTCCACGTCGAGGAGCCGTCGCGAGAAGATGGGTTCGTCGCCCCGGTGTCGGGGGGCACCGGTTCAGAGCGTGGTGCTCCACCGGGTGCTGGGTGTGGTGAGGCATCGCCATGCCGGGCGTTCTTCATGCGTTTGTGGGGGATCGGTTCGGTCATGGCTCACTTTCTGATTGGCTCCGGTCGATGCTGCACGCCGAGCAGGCAGGCGACCCGCGCCGAGCGGTCGCAGAGTACCGGCGGCGCCTGCAGATCGGCAGGCTTGGCGAGAGAGGTACAGGTCGCGTCGTGTAGCTGATCCGGCAAGTAGAGCCCAGCACCGGGGTTCAGTGGATCGACCGTGACATCTGTTGCGGTCGCGGCTGCGAGCACGCTGGGTCAGCGGCCGTGGTGTTCGCTGCGCTCCGCGCAGCTGGGTGCTGAGTGTGGCTGAGCCGGGTGTGCCCATGGACAGGGAGGAATAGGGGTGAGATGACCAGCGGGGGAGTCGCGATGTGTCGAGGTGGAAGCCGTGGATGGCTGGGGTGAATGCCTGGATGCGTGTCAGGTCGGTGTTGACCTGGCTCTGCAGCTGTCGGCCGTGACACTTCCCAACGCCGGCGTATCGCTGTTCCGTCCAGCCGCCACGAGGCTGCCATGGCCAGTCGGAGTCGTGGAGGGCCGCTCATGGGGACAGGGGAGCACCGACGGCGACGAGCAGATAGAAGAGCGTGGTGGCTCCGATGAAGACGCGTTCGGGAAGCCCGAAGTCGTGGCGCAACGGACGAATGATCAGCGCCGCCACCAAAGCGACCAGGGCGAGGAGCACGATCCAGTGCAGGACGGTCAAGATGACGGCGATAGAGCCGAGCCAGCGCTGACTTGCGATCTCGGCGAAGGTGCTGGTGAGTGAGTACGCGAGCGCGAACCAGGCGACAGCTAGCCCGTAGTGGATGAGTCCGCGTGCGGTCCGACGCTGACCTTCGAGGTCGGTGGGAAACCACGGCAGAACGAGGAAGACGGCCGCCAAGACCAGCAACTCGATGGTCGTGGAGATGCGACCAGACCAGTTCGGTAGCCCGGTCCACACAGCATTGGCCAGGCCGACCCAGGTCAACAGGCCGGCCCAGGTCATGGCCGTGACAAGTCGCCATGTCGGACGACCCACGGCGTAGTCACTGACGGCGTCGCGGATGGGGTCGTAGTCGGTCTTGGCCAGATGTAGGACCACGAAGATCACAAGTCGCGCGAGCGACATGACGGTCGCACCGGCCGCGGAGACGACTAGGGTCATCTCGGGCCTCCTGAGCTGCGGGAAGGATCGGACCTCGGCGTGAACCGCTTGGACAGTGCGGGTGCGCTGATCTGGACGGTGTTGTACCAGGAATACCGTCGAGCGGGCGGCCCCGAGGGAGACTGGCACGACTTGTCGGGGAGGTTCAGGGCCGGCACGAGGAGGTCATCGATCGTGATTGGCGTTCCTGGGTGAGGTAGGCGCTTTGATCTGGGTGTGCCGCAGTCGTTTGGGTATCGACTTTCACCTCGACCGGCACCTCTGGGCTCGGCTGCTCCTCGACGCGCGGCCGGTCCGGGAAGTCCGGTGCGGCAGAGGGTGCCGCTGCGCCGGCATCGGCTCGGCTTGCCAGAGTGATCCTGTGCAGCAGTGCGCGCCGCCAACGGCGGGTTGATCGGGCTTGCCGGGCGAGCCGGGATTGATCGGCTTCCCTGATCAGCTCCTGGTGGCGTACCCGTGCGAATTCGGCGGTTGTAAAAGGATGAAAGCTCATGGGGATCTCCTAGAGTGGGTCACTTCGCTGGTGGTTGAGCCCTGTGGTGAGGTCTGGACCGATGAGCAGTCCTACGTGGGGGCTGTCCAGCTCGTCTTGTGCACTCCAGGCTGCCGGTGCACTGAGTTCGAGACATCCGCCTGTTGGCGGAGATGATGCGAGACGGGTTTCCGGATCGGTGGTGCCGCTGCTCGGCCTGGCCCGTGGCCATCAGATGGTCATCGCCCGCTATGGCGGACCACAGCCGCCAGCTACCCCTGGATCCCTACGCGGCGGCACCGACGTGATCACGACCCGATTCCGGTGTCCCGTGGCACGTACACGAGCGCGATGATTGCTGCTGCGAACAGGAGCAGGCACTGGAGTAAGAACGCCGTGTGATATCCGTCGGCGAGTGCGTGGACTCCTTGACCGGCGTGTTGGCTGGCCACGCTGGCCAGGGCCGCCAGGGCGACGCCCCCGCCGACTTGTCGACTGGTGGTGAGCAGCCCGCTGACCATGCCGGCCTCCTGGCTCAGCACGCCCGATGTGCCCAGTGACAGCGTCGGCGCACCGCATAGTCCCAAGCCGACCGACGTAGGAATTGAGGCGAGCAGGAACGTGGAGTAGCCAACTCCCATCTCCAGACGGGTGAAGCACAGCATGCCGATGGCGCCGACGGTGAATCCGGCCATCAAGATGGTTCTCATTCCGAAGCGCTCGACCAGGCCGGGGCTGGCCTTGGTTGCCAGCACGGTGCCGGCCGCGAACGGCAGGAAGGCCAGACCCGTCGAGAGCGGGTCATAGCCCAGCACGTTCTGCAGGGACAGGGACGCGAAGTAGAAGCCCGATACGCCTGCGGTGCCGATGAGGGCGATGAGGACCGTAGCGACCCACACCGAGCGAATGCGCAGCACCGACAGGCGGATCAGTGGGACAGAGGTACGCAGCTCCCAGCCGACGAAGGCCATGCCGGCCACGAGGGATCCGGCCACCGCCGAAACGGTGACCGGAGTTCCCCAAACGTGGTTCCCGGCGTGGACGAATCCGAAAGCGAGCAGCGTCGTCGACGCCGTCGCAAAGACCGCGCCGATGACGTCCGGGGGGACCCGGTTCTCCGCCTGCGAGTCGTGCACCGCGGTCAGCGCGAGCGCGGTTGCGGCAACCACGAAGGGAACGTTGACGAACAGCACCCAGCGCCAGTCGAGGTATGCGGTCAGCAGACCGCTGAGCAACACGCCCAGCGCGCCACCGGCAGTTGCGACGACGCCCCAGGTAGCCACCGCCCGTCGGCGTCGGGGCCCGTCGGGAAAGGAGACGAGGATCACGGTCAGCGACAGCGGTGACAGCACGGCCGCTGTCATCCCTGTGCGGTGCGGGCAGCGATGAGCCAGCCGGGGTTCTGGGCGAGCCCGCCGAGGATCGAGGCCACCCCGAACAGGGTCAGCGCCGCTAGCATCGTGCGCTGATGCCCGAGCAGATCGGCGATTCGGCCGCCGAGCAGCAGCAGCCCGCCGAAGGCTAGGGTGTATGCGCTGACTACCCAGGACAGCGAACTGGGAGTGAACGCAAGAGACTGACCGATATCGGGCAGAGCGACGTTAACGACGCTGATGTCCAGCACGACCATCAGTTGGCACACGCAGGCCGCCGCCAACACTAGCGTGGCTCGCCCCTGCGTCCGGCCCGTCGATGTTGGCGGGGATGTCGTGGGTGAGTCGTTCGTTCCCGTTGTCGACGCCGATGTCGTCGAGCGGGTCATGCGTAGCTCCTGCCGGGGTGTCGCGTCGCAAGGTGATGGACTGCAGATTGATCGAGCAAGCCTTTCCCGGCGGTTCTGCGGGATCACAAATGTGGTGCCCGCCGTCGCCGACACTTCCGGTGCCTGGGCTGATCGGCGGGTATCCAGGGCGGGACCTCGGTCCCGAGCCCGCCGCTGGTCGCCAGATGCAGACCGGCTTCGGTGAAAAAGTCGATCCGCTCTGGTTCCTTGGCCAGCTCCGCTTGAGGTCAGGTGTTCTCGACGCAGCCGGAAGTGCCCGGGTTCGTTTCGGGGCGGCGGGAAGTGTGCCGGGATGCCGTACCCAGTGGGCGAGGGATGACGACCGGGTACGGCGCGGTGGCCTGGGCTCAGCGGCCGCCCGCCCGCCGGACCGGCCGTGCGATCAGCACGACGCCTCCGGCGATGCCAGCGAGCCCGACCAGGATCATCGAGGTCGGAACCCACCACGACTGCCGGGTCAGGGTGACCTCGGGGGGCAGGACCTCGGCTCGCACGTCAGGCGACCCGCCGCGTTCATCGCGACCAAGGTCAAGGCTCCGTTATCGGCGTCCCAGATCAGCGTCTGCGCGCTGCTGCCATGGGCGTGCGCTACCCAGTCGATGGCGTGCTCGGGCGGGACCGATGGCGCTGCCCCGTCGTGCTCGGTCTCGCCATCGCCGGCGTTGCGGA
>JAKDLH010000038.1 GCA_030452945.1 Microlunatus sp.
GGGCGACGCCGCAGCCTCTGGCAGGTACCAAGCCGTGCCCCCGTCGGGGGTGGGGGTCATGGTCAGGGTGGTCTGCGGCGCGCCGAGCTGAGGATCTTCCGGTTGGCGCGCCGCTGACGACACTCCATCAGTCAGATGTTCTGCGATCCAGTCGGCAGGCAGCTGGTGCGCTTTCAGGGCGTGGAGTACGACGTCGGCTTTGACCTGATTGCCTTTGACGATCATGCGTACGGCGGTTGCTCGCCCACGTGCAGCAAGTTCCCTGATCGCTGGTAGGTATTCGGCGCTCATGGCGGGCGTTAGATCACCGACGCGGTGTCCGTCGATGCGGACCTCGACCACCTCTTTCGTCGTTCTCGCGGTCTGCTCAGTGACGCAGTGCAGCGTGCCATACACCCAGCATTCCCCTTGCCGAGTCACGTATCGGCGCAGAACGTCTTGATGGTTCTCCTCCTTGCGCACCTGGATGGCGGACCCGAAGGGCAGTGTCGTGTGAGCTTCCATAGGAGGCTGGTTCACCGGGACGCAGAGATACCACTCGTCCAGCGCAAGGCTCACGCTGGCTTTGAAGGAGGTGCGCGTGACGTCGCGCCCGCGGCGGTCGGTGCCAACCCACTCGTCATACTCATACGCCCAGATGCGTGCACGAGTGACGGGTAGAAACCCCCGCGAGGTGAGCGCAAGGAGGACCGGCTGGAAGCCAGCAGCATCTTCGCGGGACAGGTGGCCGACGTCGCAACCCTGCACGGAGACACGAACGGCATTATGATCATGGATGTTCTGGGGATCAGGTATCAACGCCGCCGGGAGAATGAGCTCCTGTCCACCCTCCGGCATCTGTGCGGGAAACAGTGAACGGATCTCTTCGGCGTGGAAGGACTCACCGACGACCTCTCGTCGTGGCCAGTCACCCCTGCCCCATAGCTCGAACTCGACAAGAGCCGTGCCTTTCACATCTTCTCCTCTCGCTGGCTTCTCGTTCATGCGGCTGCGGCCGCCTGTCGCAGCGCCCGATACAGCAGCCCAGCGTGACCCAGGCGGCGGCGCAGTTCACGCTCCAGGCCGGCCACCGGGTAGAGGTTCTGCGGTGCGCGGGAGTCCTTGTACTCCTCGGAGGCGAAGCGTGGCAGCACGGTCTGGGAGAGGTTCGCATAGGCGAGCACCTCCGACACACCGATGGTGGTGCCGCACTCGATCCGCACCACACCGGCCCAGGCGTGCCCCGGTGGGCAGGGCAGCCGGAGGTACCAGGTGTATCGGTCCCAGGCCGTGTCCAGAAGGAACACCGGTGTCCGCTCTCGCGGTTGCAGCGACCCGACCATCCGATGCAGATCAGGTGCCAAGTACGCGGTCTGATGGGACTTGATTACTCCTAGCACCCGCGACAAGTGCGCTCGACCGCGTACGGGACCGTCGAGCACGAGCAGTTCGTCGCCTCGTCCGAGGCCGTGGGCACCGAGCTGCTCGCGCGCGTCGACGGCGACTTGGAGCTCTAGCTCGGTGAGCTTGGTCTGGAGGGCGGCCGACAGACTCCACGCCGGGCCTCGGCTCTCCTGCAGCGCGGTAGCACGGGCGTCGTAGGTGCCCGCCCAGGTCTTCACTGGCGCCGCCTGCGAGCCGATCGTGAACGACCCACGTCGGATCCGCGGTTCCAGGAAGTGCGCTCCCCTTCCCGAGCAGCAGCACACTGCGCCGGCTCCGTACGATGCGCACAGACCGAGACCGGCATCTGCGGCCGGGCGCTCAGGATGATCATGATTGGGCTCGTCGATCCACACCCGCGCGTCGATGCGGCGGACACCGTCCACAAACACCGTCGCCGACGGCTGCCGGAGCGCACGGACAGGGATCGGCGCCCACTGGTCGGTCGCCACCTCGATGTCGGTCCGAACCGCGACGACCGTCTCGGCGGTGTCGTCGATCTCCATGCTCGTGCCGTAGCTAGGATCCCAGCCGTCGACGTAGAACCTCATGCCCCCACCTGCTCGATCGTCGAGGTCCGCGAGTCGCGGCTGACCTCGAACCGGACCGGTACGCGTTCGGCCAGTGCAGCGACGTGGGTGACGATGCCAACCATACGGTTGCCCTGCGCCAGGCTCTCCAGAGTGGATGCCACGATGTCCAGCGCGTCGGGGTCGAGGGTGCCGAATCCCTCATCGAGGAAGATCGAGTCGAGCGTCGTCCGGCCCCCTGCCGCCAGCGTCGACAGCTGCTCCGACAGGGCCAGCGCGAGTGCCAGGCTGGCCTGGAACGTCTCGCCACCCGACAGCGTCTTCACCGAGCGCAACGAGTCGGCGTCGGCGTGGTCGATGACGAAGAACTCACCACCCGTGTGGGTCAGCTCGAACTGTCGGCCGGACAGCTCCAGCAGCGACGCCGACGCGTCGGCCACCAGGGTGTCCAGAGCCGCATCGGCCAGCCACTGCGGGAACTGCCGCGCCGACAGCATCTGCCCCAGATGGCGGGACACCTGCTGGGTCTCGATGTCGGTGGCGATGGTCTGCTGCAGCTTGGCGGCATCCGCCCGTCGCGACACTATCGTCGCGGTGGCTGCGCGGGCCCGCTCCGAGGCCAGCTCGACTTCGGTCGGGATCCGTTGCAGCGCGACGATCCCGGCGGGTGCTGTCAGCTCGGTCAGGTCCGGCACAGGCACGACGATGTCCTCCGCCGCCAGCGTTGAAGTCACGCTCCCGAGCCTGGACGTCAGAGCGGCGTCTGTCGCGGCCAGTCCAACCCGCAGCGCGTCGGCCTCCGCTCGGTGCGCCACCGCCCGCTCACCGGCCCATCGAGTCAGCTGGGCCCAGCTGGACGACAGATTCCCGTAGTCCAGGCTCGGAGCCCCGTACCGGACCAGCGGCTCCCGCGACCGCATCAACGCGGTGCGTGCGGCCTCCTGCTCGCCCCGCCGCTGGTCGCGGACGACCTCGGCCTCCTGCCGGGCTCGTGCCGCCGCCTGTGCCGCGACCCGGCTCAGCGCCGCGACCTCCTCGCGTCGGCGGCGCTCGACGAGCAGCGCGGTCGCCTTGGCCTCGGTCGGCCGATCGGCCAGCAGTGACGCCATTTGGGCCAGTCGACGTACGAGGTCGTCGTGCTCGGTGCCCGCCTTGCTCGCGGCAACGGCTGCCTCAGTGTGGTCGTCAGTGGCGACTCTCGCTGCAGCGGTTGCGTCCCGGAGCCGCTCGGCGGCCACCGTCAGCTGCCGGTCCGCCTCGTCCAGAGCGGACTGGGCCGCGACGAGATCGACCGTACGCAGGTCCGTTGCCCGGCTGGTCGACCAGTCCAGGAGCTCGGACCATGCCTCGCTCAGCCCTGACGCGGCGACGGCCGGGGCACTGAGCGCGGACAGCCGGCCGTGGGTGGTGTGCAGCGTGGCCCAGCCGTCGCGCGATTCCGCGGACACCCGGTCTCGTTCCTGCTCTGCCGCTCGCAGCGCTCGGCGGGCCTGCTCGCGCTCCCGCAAGGCGGCCTGCTGCGCGGCTTGCGCCTGATCGAGCCGCTCGACCAACCCGGCGATCGCCGCCTCGTCGCGTACCGGATCACGGTCGGCTCCGGCCTGCGGCAGATCCGTCGCGAGCGTTCGACCAAGATCAGCGAGCCGATGGTCGAACGCCGCGATCTGTGCGGTCAATCCGGTGAGCCGGGTCTGCAGGGCACCCGCGGTCGTCACCCCCGTCTGCTGATCGGCTTCGGCACGCCTCAGTGCCGCGCGACTCGCCTCCAGCGCTGGCGCACTCAATGGCGGGGGCAGTGTGGCCACCGTCCGGTCGCAGACCGGGCAGACGTGTCCGACAGCGAGGTGCGGTCGTAGGTCGGCCGCGACTTCCTGGGCCCTTAGTCGCTCGACCTCACTCCGGGCCCGCTCCAGCGCCGAGGTGGCCTGGGACAACGCACCCGCCGCAACCTCGGCGTCAGCCGCTGTCGTCTGCTCACGGTGACGCAGATCGTCTAGTTGCGCTTGGGTTTCCGCGTAGGCAGTGACGATGCGCTGCAGTCCACTGAGGGCACTGCGCTCGGGCAGCGCTGCAACCGCCTCAGTGGTTTGCGTCACGGCGGTCTCCGCCACCTCGAATGCCTCGGCGCCGCTCGCCACCGCGTCTTGGGCGACATCCCCGGCTAGTCCGAGATCGGCAGTGCCCTCAGGCACAATCACCCCATCCAGCAGCTGGAGTTCTCGCTCGACAACGGCGACGTCCGCTGCCGCGGAGCCTCTGCCGACCCGACATCGTTCATGATCATCACGGGCTTGCTGGGCGGCCTGGTCGGCCGCTTCGGCCTTCTGCGACGCCTGACGTCGTGCGGTCTCCGTCTGCTCCGTGGTGGCAGTGATCTCTGGCAGCCGCTGCGACGCCTCGGCTCTCTCCGTGTGCCAGCGCAGGGTCTCCTCCAGGACGTCTCGCTGGGGCCCTGAGCGCTGGGCCACTTCGGCCTGCTGCAGCGCCGCACCCGCCTTGCGCTCGGCGCGGGTCGCGGTCGCGTACGCCTCGTCGGCGGCGCCGAGCGCCTGCTGCATCTCGTCGACCCCGGCCGGTGCATGGACTGCCGAAAGCAACGCGATCTCTTCGGTCAACTCGGCGACTCGATTTGTGCTTCGTGCCCGATCAACCAGCACGGTGCGCACGTCGGCCACCTCGGCACCAACGGCCGCCGCAAACTCTCCAAGCCGCTGTTCATGATCACGAGCCGCGGTCTCGGCGTCCTGGGTTGCGTCGGCATAGCCAACCAGCTGTCCTCGCAGGGCGTCGATCCGGGCACTCGCCTCAGTGGCACGCCGGTTAGCCATCCGCCCGATCGCCTCGTAGTGCCGCGCACCCAGCAGCTTCAGCAGGATCGCCTGCCGATCAGCCACACTGGCCTTCAGGAACGTTGCGAAGTCGCCTTGCGGCAGCACCACGCAGGTGCAGAAGTCCTCGAAGTCCAGCCCGAGCAGCTCGGTGACCTGGGTCCGCATCGAGCGCGCGTCGGCCGCCAGCGACTCGGTCGGCTCGTCGGCCTTGGGATCGCCGGTCGCAGCCGGATCGAGATATCGCTCCAGCCGCGGGTTCTTCTGGGAGATCGTCTTGCCGGAGCGCCGCACCTCACGGGCCACGACGTAGCGCTGGTCGGCGACGTCGAACACCAGGCGCACCGTGCACCGGTTGGCGGTCGGTGCGAGTGCGTACTGGACTGCGTTGTCCCTGCCCCAGCGCGGCGCGGATCCGTACAACGCAAAGGTCATCGCGTCGATTACGGTGGACTTGCCCGAGCCGGTGGAGCCGGTGAACGCGAAGTATTCAGCGTCGGTGAAGTCGACGATGACCGGGTCGCGGAAGGCCGCGAAGCCGGCGATGTCGAGACGGAGCGGACGCATGTTCACTCCCTCCCGGTTGCGGCGAGATCGTCGGCCAGCTCGTCGAACAGGCGGTTCAGCCGGGGATCGTCGACGCCCGAGTCGGCGCAGTAGTCGGCGAACAGCTGCGCCGGGGTGCGGACCAGCCGGTCCCGTCGGGGCGCAAGTTTCGGGTTGGTCGAGAACTCCGGGTCGATCCGGATCTCGAGCGCGTTCGGCAGCTTCTCCAGCACCTGCTCGCGCAGTCCGGCGTACGTGGACTGGGTGACGCGCAGCCGCAGGTAGTCGTCGCCGTACGCGTCCGGGTCAGCGAGCAACTGCTCGACGGTGCCGGTGATCGTGCGCAGCCGGCGGCCGCTGGTGATCGGCAGGTCGGTGACCCGGGCAGGCTGGTCAGGAGAGACCTCCACCAGGCAGACGACGTTCGTGTTGTCCTGCTCACCGAAGTCGACGGCCAAAGGAGCGCCGGAATAGTGCACGGGAGCCGGGGCGGGCAGCGACTGCCGGCGGTGCAGGTGCCCGAGTGCGACGTAGTGGGCGCTAATTGGGAAGATCGCGGCCGGCACGCTGTACTCCATGATCGACTGAGCCTCGCGCTCACCGCCGCCCATGGTCCCGCCGATGCAGGTCAGGTGGGCCATCACGAGGTTGACGTGCTGGTCACCGAAGTCGGCGGTCAAATTCTCCAGGACGTCGCGGACGTGCTGGTCGTACGCGCCGACGTTCTCCGCCGGCGTGTTCATGATCACCTGGGCCGCGCGGATAGCGTACCGCTGGGACAGGAACGGCAAGGACGCGACGACCGCGTTCTCACCGGTGGACCGGGCTCGGAACCGGCGCACGCCACCGCGATCGGCCCGCCGGGCCAGACCGACGAGCTGGATTCCGGCCTGCCGCATCAGCGGCCGGTACGCCTCAAAGGTCGGACCATGATCATGGTTTCCGGCGATGGCGATCACCTCGATCCCCTCGCGCGCGAGCCGCAGCAGCGTCCGTATCACCAACTGCTGCGCGTCGGCGGTCGGCGCGACGTTCTCGTACAGGTCACCGGAGACCAGGATCGCATCGACCTGGTGGCTGAGGGCCAGTTCGGTGATCTCGGCCAGCACGGCCTTCTGCTCGTCGAGTCGGTGACGACCCTTGAGGGTCTTGCCGACATGCCAGTCGGAGGTGTGCAGCAGCTTCATGATCAGCTTCTCAGAAATCCGCTCAGAACGGGGGTGGCGGCTCAATGCCGCCTTCGAAGTCGTCGTCTGGGTCAAGGGTGGGTAACCGGTCGAACACATCTCGGCGGGTTACACCGTCGGTGTCCGAAGTGGGCGCCGAGCCCGGCGAGGTCGCGCACTCGCTCAGACGCGTCGCCCAGGCAGGGAACGGGAACTGGATCGCCAGAGGCACCGGGATCTCGGGTTGGGACACGAACATCGCGCCCGGTTTGGCGAGGGTGGCGCGCTGCCGTTGCGACGGGGGAAGGAACCCGTACTCGGGTCGTCCCGCTTCGGCGGGATCGAGCCGGCCGACCACCTTGATCGAGGAGTTGGAAACGATCCGACGCGCGACCTCGCTGGCCGTCTGCTGTGCCCCAATCAAGATGATGCCAAGCGAGCGGCCACGCTCGGCGATATCAAGCAGCAGATCCTTGATCGGCGAGCTACCCTCACGCGGAGCGTACTTGTTCAACTCGTCGAGCATTGTGAACAACAACCCACCCGGCC
Organism: Microlunatus sp.; assembly: GCA_030452945.1. GTDB lineage: Bacteria > Actinomycetota > Actinomycetes > Propionibacteriales > Propionibacteriaceae > Microlunatus. The sequence goes on from JAKDLH010000038.1 coordinate 7,042, forward strand.
CAGCCTTCTCCTTGCGGGCAGTCTCGGCGGCGATGGTGACGCCGACGACGAACCGCTGCGCCCGCTCCGGCAAGGTGTTCAGGTCGATCACGGTGACCTGGTGGTTGGTGGTGTCGATGGTGCGACTAGCGGTCTCGGTGAGGTCGCCTCGCAGGATCGGTGTCAACGGCCGCACCGAGGAGCGCAGCCGGCGGAGGAACGCGTTGATCGTGCCCTGCCCGGTCACTCGCCCGGCCCAGTCGGCCTGCGTGGCTTCGTCATTCAGCAGGTCGTCGATCAGGTCGACCAGGTCCTTCCAGGACCGAGCCTGCCGTCGGTTGATCGACACCGCGCCATCCCGACCGGCCGGCTGGGCGTCCTGCTTCAAGCGGCTAGCCACCTGGTGGACAACGATCGTGTATTGCTGGCGTTCGTCCTCGACGTCGGCGAACACATATGAGAGCAGCTCGCCTCGGCAGAATTCCGCCAGCGTCCACCAGAATGCGCCAACGCCCGCGGTGCGGCCCACAACATTCGGGCGGCCGGTCTGGTCGCCCGGTAACGGCGGCGCGAAGAACCCAACCGACCCGAACGGCTTGGCGGGCAGACCCAGCGCCGCGTACGACGACCGCAGCTCGTCGTCCAGCCTGACATTCGGCTGGTCGAGGAACAGCAGGTCCTCGCCCTTGACTGAAAAGATCAGCGCCCGGGTGGTCAGCTGCCGCCTGCCGAGAACCCCGGAGGTGAACAGAGAGTGCAGCAGGAAGAGGGCGAAGCTGGTCTTGGTGGCCACGCCGGAGATACCCGAGACTGATACGTGCGCGCCACGGCTTCCGTCGACGAAGTCGAGGTTCACAAAGATCGGCTCGCCGTCGCGGCCCATCCCGATCGGCACCTTCGTGGCCATCTGGTCGAAGTAGAGCGCCTGGTCGCGCTCGGCTCCGGACGCCCGCAAGGCCAAGGTGCCAGGCCGGGGTGGGATGTAGCACTCCGGCTCCACCCGCGTCGTGGTCACCTCGGCAAGTTCCTGCAAGTGAGCAGGCAAGACGCCGTCGGCGATCAGGAATGTGTCGGAGCCGAACGACGCCCCCTCGTGCCGAGCCCGCACCTGGGTGACGACCCCGGCTGTGCTCACGGTCCCGAAGCCAGGCACCTCGCGCCGGGTCAGCACCACGTCGTCGAGCTGAAGGTAGGCATCCTCAGCTACCGCGACCCGAAACAGCAGTGGGGTCGAATCCTCGGTCCCCGCCACCAACCCGACCGCGCGCTCGGGTGGTGGATCGCCCTCGTCGCTCACCTTGCGACCTCCCTGCTCTGCACTAAACGCCGCTTCGACCGACCCCGCACACAACCGTTCGGTGACGAGCGTTGATCTCGACCGGCCCGGTACGGGTGGCACCGCTTCGCCGTATCACTTCCGATCGCGACCTGAGAACGCGACGCTATCCAAGCGTCCGAACTCAAGAGCCTCAACTTACCCGATCGTTATTTCCACCTCGGACCAACTATTCAGAATGTCTGGACCAGATGACTGATTGTGATGGTTCCAGTCGATGGCCTCACCGCGAAGGAAGCCCGTAAACGCTCGTGACCGTCGGCGTGCGGCGTGTCGCGGGACCGAACGGGGCACGCGAAGGTACATGCGTGAATCTGACCTGAGATTAGGGGCTCTGCTGGCGCAACGTTCGAGCTTGTCAGATGAAAATCCGGGCCCGACATGATGGGGCGATCTACCTGAGATGCGCAGACGGATGTCTGCTCTTAGCGCCTCAAGCGACGGTTGACGTCGGAGAGAATAAGACTTGTCAGAGGCCATTTCGGACCTGGTGGCAGGTGTTGGGTTCGAACCAACGTAGGCGATGCCGGCAGATTTACAGTCTGCTCCCTTTGGCCACTCGGGCAACCTGCCGTGTTTCCTGGGCCCCTTGCGGCGCCTGGGCGACGATCGCACACAATAGCAACTCATCGTGGCGTCGCCCAACCCGTACCCGGCGCGGCGCCCGATCGCCTTCGACACGTACCGACATCCCGCAGAGGAGACAGAACCATGGCCTCGGACAACTCGTTCGACATCGTCAGCAAGGTGGACCGTCAAGAGGTCGACAACGCCCTTAATCAGGCCGCCAAGGAGGTGCGGCAGCGGTTCGACTTCAAGAACACCGACGCCACCATCGCCTGGTCCGGCGAGGCGATCGAGATGGAGGCCAACTCCGAGGAGCGAGTCAAGGCCGTCTTGGACGTCTTCCAGTCCAAGCTGGTCCGTCGCGGAATCAGCCTGAAGGCCCTCGACGCCGGCGAGCCGCGCTCCTCCGGCAAGCTCTACAAGATCACCGCCACCACGTCAGAGGGCATCAACCAGGAAAACGCCAAGAAGGTCTCCAAGCTGATCCGGGACGAGGGCCCCAAAGGCGTCAAGACTCAGATCCAGGGTGATGAGATGCGGGTCAGCTCCAAGAGCCGCGACGACCTGCAGACGGTCCAAGCTCTGATCAAGGCCCAGGACTACGACTTCGCGGTGCAGTTCAGCAACTACCGGTAGACCTCAGCGATCGAAATCGTGGTTGCCGCGCCGAGGCCGGACTACTCATCCTCAGCCAGCGCGGCCTTCGCCGATTCGTCGGTGATCACCGCGCCGGGGACCGGCGACAGCATCGGAAAAGACCCGTCGTCCCCGGCCCGGCCGCTCACCGATGCGGCCGTCGGCACTTCGGCTTCGTACCCCCGGAGCGCCAGTTCCGACAAGGCTTGACCGACGCTGATCCCTAGCGATGCGGCCCGATGCTTCGCCAACTCCAGCACGTGGTCATCGATGTCGAGCGTGATCCTCATCTCCTCAGGCTAGAAGAGCATTGAGGAGTCCACCACTATCGCCGAACTGCCCAAGAGACGCTGAGGGACGGGGCCGCACCAGGACGGAGGCGACCCGGCAGAGCAGGGGCGCCCTTGTCAGCCACCCCAACGTCCGGGCCGGGTCTCGACGCCCTTGCCCTAGCATGACGCTCAGGCGACGGCCACCGATGTCCGACGCCCAGACACGAAAGGTAGCGGGATGGGGTTCCTGGACGACATGAAAGCCTCAGCTGACACGCTGGGCGGCAAGGCGGGCGAGATCCTCGCCGCCGTCAAGGACAAAGTTGGCGACCTCATTGACTCGGCCAAGCGCCAAGTCGACGCCAACAGGGACGGGGCGGTCAACGCCGCTGACGCCTCCTCAGTGATCGACGGCGCAAAAGCCAAGGCCGCTCGCCTCATCGACCAGGCCAAGGCCAAGATGGACCTCAACCGAGACGGTTCGGTCAGCGCAGCCGACGCTGACCATGCGTTCGATGCTGCCAAAGCCCAAGCCAGTGACGTCTTCGACGGTCTCAAAGCCAAGGTGACCGGGGACGGAGATTCATCGTCCGACCAGACCGATGCCGCCGAATCCGCCGAATCCGCCGAAGCCAGCAGGGACGAAGCCCTCGACGCCGTCCAGAAGAAGGCCGAGGAACTCAGGTCCGACAACTCCTGACGCATCCGGAGCACCGCTTCCGGCGCCTCGCGGCGGGCGCGGTGTCGCGTCCGCGGAATGCACCGCCGCCGACCTCACGTTCTGGCCTCGCCGCACGTCTTCTTCGGTGATGATGACGACACCACCGTTCGACGATCTGGTCCGCGCCCACGGGGCCCGGGTCTGGCGGGTATGTCGCGCCGTGCTCGGTCCTGCCGACGCTGACGACGCCTGGTCGGAGACCTTTCTGGCCGCCCTGCGCGCCTACCCCGACCTGCCCGCAGACGCCGACCACGCCGCTTGGCTCGCCACTATCGGATACCGGAAGGCCGTCGACGCCTACCGTGCCCGCACCCGGCGGGCCACGCCGACCGAGGTCGCGCCCGACGAGCACGTCTCCACGTTGGGACAGCCGGGAGCCGCCGACGACGAACTCGCCGGCGCCGTGGCCGCTCTACCCGACAAACAGCGGCTCGCGGTCACGTTGCACTATCTCGCCGACCTGCCGTACGCGCAGGTGGCCGTCGAACTCGGCGGCACTCCAGAGGCCGCCCGCCGCGCAGCCTCAGACGGCATCCGCCGCCTGCGTACGCGACTGGCTAAGCCAGCCACAACCCGTTCAGGAGCACTGCCATGACCCTTGCTGAGGTGAACCTCGTCGACACCCCGACCGAGCTGACCGAACTCCGCGACGTCGACCCCGGCACCCTCGACCGGCTGCAGGCCAGGCTCAGCGCGGAGGCCGAGGACGCTCGACTGCTCGACCTCGCCTACACCACGACCGACTCCCCCGTCGGTCCGCTGCTGCTCGCCGCCACCGAGCGCGGACTGGTCCGGATCGCCTTCGCCGTCCAAGACCATGACCGAGTGCTCGCCGAGCTGGCCGAGCAGATCAGCCCGCGGATCCTGCGGGCGCCGCGCCGGCTCGACCAGGCGGTCCGAGAGCTGGAGGAGTACTTTGACGGTCGACGGCACGACTTCGACCTGCCCGTGGACCTCGGAGCGGCCAAGACCTTCCGGCGCACGGTGCAGCGACTGCTGCCGAGCATCGCGTACGGGCAGACAGTCTCCTACACCGAACTGGCCACCCGGGCGGGCAACGCGAAGGCGGTCCGCGCGGTGGGCAGCGCCTGCGCCACCAACCCGCTGCCGGTCGTGGTGCCGTGTCACCGGGTGCTGCGCTCCGACGGCAGTCTCGGCGGCTACGCCGGCGGCTTGGACGCCAAGCGGACGCTGCTGACCCTGGAGTCCCGGGTCACGACGTGAGCGAGTTCAAGCTCAGTGCTCCACCGTCTGCGGACACGGGCTTCGCGGGTGGCCTGGTGCAGATCGCCCCGGGGGCGGTGCATCTGCCCGGCTGGCTGGGCCCGGCGCAGCAGCGGCGTCTGGTCGCGGCGTTCCGGGAGTGGTCGACCGGGCCGGTACCGATCCGGGCCGCGACCGTACGTGGGCATCCCATGTCGGTGCGGACGGTCTGCCTCGGTTGGCACTGGCAGCCGTATCGCTACACCCGAGAAGCGAGCGACGTGAACGGCGCTCGGGTGTTGCCGATGCCCGACTGGCTCGCCGAGTTGGGTCGCGACGGGCTGACGGCCGTGGGCTGGCCCGAAGCGCCGACCTATCGGCCGGACACCGCGTTGGTGAACTACTACGACGCACAGGCCAGGATGGGCATGCACCAGGATAAGGACGAGGTCTCGCTGGATCCGGTGGTGTCGTTCTCCGTCGGCGACGCGTGCGTGTTCCGCTTCGGCAACACCGAGAACCGCAAGCGGCCGTACCACGATCTCGACCTGCGCTCTGGTGACCTGTTCGTGTTCGGCGGTCCATCGCGGCTGGCCTTTCACGGCGTCACCCGGATCGTTCCCGGCAGCGCTCCGCTGGACTGCGGACTGACCGAGGGCCGGATCAACATCACCCTACGATCCACGGGACTGACCGATTGATCTGCCAAGTCGCTCGGGTTTGACGTTGTCGCTCGGTCTGCAGACCGCGCGCCAACCTGGAACCCGCGCGGCGTGCCATGATGCGCGGATATCCCGTGCGGGAGTCGCCAAAACTGCCAAACGCGATCCGTCCGACCTCAGCGAGCCACCGAAAGCGATCCCTTGTACGTCGTGCACGCCTGTTGGTCCGGGGCCACGCCGACCGAGCCGGGTCGGTTGTCGCTGTGGGGGGAGGACTCAGCCAAGCCGGCGACCGTGGTCAAACGACGCGGGCGATCACCGAAGGTCCAAGACCACCCGTACGCGCTGACCCCCGACGAAATCGCCGGCACCGCCGCGATCTCGGCCGACCGCGCGACGGTCGGTGAGCTGGTTCTGCCGCTGCCAACCGTCGCTGGTCAGCCGCTCCCCTCACCGGAACTGGTCCGGGACACCTTCGAGCAGCCGTCCGTCGCGGTCCGGGTCGGTTCTTGGCGGGTCCCAGCCCTCACCGCGGCGGCCGACCCAGCGTTCGCCTGGCTGCAGACGCTGGACCTTAAGGTCGGCGCGTACGGCGGGTCGGTGCACCACCTCACCGACATGGCCGGCTTCGCCGCCGACCTGGTGTCCCGGGGACGTCTGCTGCCGATCCTGGAGCCCGAGACGATGTCGGCCTGGTGGCGTCCAGTCCTCACTGGCGCCGACGCGGCGTGGGTCCGGATGCTCGCGCAGACAGCGCCGCCTTCGTTGTTCGCCCTCCGAGCTGAGTCGGACCCCGACGACTGGGCCGACCTCCTGGACGCGCTGACCGACGCCGCCGCCCGAACCGTTCTGGGCGGGACGCGGCTGACCACCGGTCGAGCGGGCACCCCAGCTGTCCGAGCTTGGCTCAAAGCGCTCACCGGTCCAGACCGCCGCGTCCACGGCCTTGACCCGGCTCGCGCCGTGGCCTTGGCCGACGCCCTCACCGACTGGCAAGCCGACGCGTTCGCGGGGCCGGTCCGCGCCTGCTTCCGACTGCGGGAGCCAGCTGAGGGCTCCGACGACTGGCGGCTGGCGCTCGGTCTGCAGGACGCCGATGACCCGAGCTCGGTCGCCGACGCCGACGTGGTGTGGGGCTCGCACGGGACCCTGCCCGGTCTCGGCCGGCACCTGGATGCACCGCAGGAGACGTTCCTGACCGAGTTGGGCAAGGCGGCACGGCTCTATCCGGTCCTGGACGACGCCCTGCGCACCGCCCGTCCCCGCGAGTTGAGGTTGGACACCGGTGGCGCCCACCAGTTCCTCAGTCACGCCGCCCCGCTGCTCGCCACGTCCGGCTTCGGGGTCCAGCTGCCCGGCTGGTGGACCAAGCCGGACGCCCGGCTCGGCCTCAAACTGACCGCCTCGACCCCGCCGCAGCCCGGCCGGGTCGACAGCGCTGCCGGCCTGGGTACGGAGGCGGTCGCCAGCTTCCGCTACGAGCTGGCGGTCGGCACCGATTCGCTGACCCCGGACGAGCTCAGCGCGCTCGCCGAGTCGAAGTCCTCGCTGGTCCGGCTGCGCGGACAGTGGATCGAACTCGACTCCCGCCGGCTGGCTGCCGGCCTGAAGCTGGCCGGTAGGACCGACCAGGCGTCGGTAGGTGACCTGCTGCGTCTCGGGCTCGGGATCGGGGCGAGCCCGGCCGATCTCCCGGTGACCGACGTGTCAGCGGACGGTTGGTTGGGTGAGCTGCTCAGCGAGGCGGCCGAGCGAAGGCTCGAGCCGGTGGCGCCACCGGAGACCTTCACCGGTCGCCTCCGTCCGTACCAGGAGCGCGGACTGTCCTGGCTGAACTTCCTGGATCAGGTCGGACTGGGCGGGGTGCTGGCCGACGACATGGGCTTGGGCAAGACGATCCAGCTGCTGGCCCTGCTGGCTCGCGAGTCCGGCGCCGGTGACTTTGACCCTGGTGACCACCAGGAGCGGCGGCCCAGTCTGCTGATCTGTCCGATGTCGTTGGTCGGCAACTGGCAGCGGGAGGCCGCCCGGTTCACCCCCGAGCTGCGGGTGCACGTGCACCACGGAGCAGAACGGGCGCGAGGTCGAGCCTTCGCCGAGGCCGTCGCCGGCTCCGACCTGGTCGTCACCACGTACGCGTTGGCCGCCCGCGACGCCGCCGCGTTGCGCGGGATCGAGTGGCGCCACGTCGTGGTCGACGAAGCGCAGGCCATTAAGAACGCGGCCACCAAGCAAGCCACCGCCATCCGCTCGATCCCGGCCGCCACCCGGATCGCGGTCACCGGAACCCCGGTAGAAAACCGGCTCGCCGACCTGTGGTCGATTCTGGAGTTCGCCAACCCCGGACTGCTCGGATCCGCCGCCGCGTTCAAGAAGCGCTACGCCGAGCCGATCGAGAAGCACGGTGACGACGAGGCCGCCGCCCGGCTCCGCCGATTCGCCGGACCGTTCATCCTGCGGCGGTTGAAGACCGACACCTCGATCATCGCCGACCTGCCGGAGAAACTGGAGATGGACCTGATCTGCAACCTGACCGCGGAACAGGCGGCGCTGTATCAGGCCGTGGTCGACGAGATGCTCGACAAGATCGCCAACTCGACCGGGATCGAACGACGCGGGCTGGTGCTGGCCACCATGACCAAGCTGAAGCAGGTCTGCAACCATCCCGCGCACTTCCTGCGCGACGGCAGCCGGCTGCCCGGCCGGTCCGGCAAGCTGGAACGACTGGACGAGATCATCGAGGAGGTGCTGGTCGCCGGGGAGAAGGCGCTGCTGTTCACCCAGTACGCCGAGTTTGGCAATCTGCTGCGCGCTCATCTGGCTGGCCGCTTCGGGCGTGAAGTGCTGTTCCTGCACGGTGGCCTCGCCAAGGCCGATCGAGACGAGATGGTGGCGCGGTTCCAGTCCGAGAGCGCCTGGTCCCCGCCGTTGTTCGTGCTGTCGTTGAAGGCCGGTGGTACGGGTCTGAACCTGACCGCCGCCAATCACGTCGTGCACGTGGACCGCTGGTGGAATCCGGCGGTGGAGGACCAGGCCACCGACCGGGCGTTCCGGATCGGGCAACGCCGGTCGGTCCAGGTTCGCAAGTTCGTCTGTGCCGGCACGCTGGAGGAGAAGATCGCGACGATGATCACCGAGAAGCGAGGGTTGGCGGCCAAGATCGTCGGAACCGGGGAGCAATGGCTCACCGAGCTGTCCACCGGTCAGCTCGCTGACCTGGTGCGGCTCGAAGCCGGGGCGGTGGTGGAGTAATGGCGCAACGGTTCGACCGCGGCTGGTATCCGCCGACGAAGCCTCGGCGGGTCGACGGCGGACTCAAGGCCAAGACGGCGCGGGGAGAGATCGGCGCGTCCTGGTGGTCGCGCCGGTTCCTCGACGTGCTCGAGTCGTTCGCGATGGGCGCCCGATTGACCCGGGGCAAGGCGTACGCCCGCAAAGGCCAGGTCATCTCCTTGGAGATCCGCCCCGGTGAGATTCAGGCGTCGGTGCAGGGTTCTCGGGCGCGTCCGTACCAAGTCATGATCACGTTGCCCGTGTTCTCCGAGCTGGTCTGGGCCAAAGCCGAGATCGCCTTGTCCGAGCAGGCGCTACCCACGGCGAAGCTGCTGGCCGGGGAGGTGCCGCCGGAGCTGGAGGAGATCTTCACCGGCGCCGGAGCGCCGTTGTTTCCCACCACCGCCGGCGAGTTGAGCCAGACGTGCAGCTGCCCGGACTGGGGGGTTCCGTGTAAGCATCTGGCTGCCACGTTCTATCTGCTGGCCGAGGCGTTCGACGACGACCCGTTCCTGGTCTTGCGGTGGCGCGGGCGGGACCGCGACGAGCTGCTGGGCCGGCTGCGGGCACTGCGGGGTGACCTTGGATCCACCGGGACCGTCGCTGTCGACTCCACTCCGGTCGTCGGGGCCGCGATGGCGCTGGGCGACGTGACCTGGCCCGAGCCGGACGTCACCCGGTTCTGGCAGCCGCCGACGCCCTTGCCGATCCGCCCACCGAGTCTGACCGTCGATCCGGACGTGATCGTGCGCCAGCTGCCTGTCCCACCAGCGGCGATTGGGGGCCCGACCTTGGTCGAGACGCTGACCGCGAGCTACTGGCGGTTCAGCGGCCGGGAGCCCGCATCCTCCGACGCAGGATCGAACGCAGGATCGAACGCGAGATCGAGGTGAGCACGAATCCTGATCTGGTCACTGGCGACGACGGGCTGGCCCGCCCGCGGTGGGCCACCGCCGAACCGCTGAAGACCTACTACGACACCGAATGGGGCATGCCGGTCACCGATGAGCGCGGTCTGTTCGAACGGCTCAGTCTGGAGGCGTTCCAGTCCGGCTTGTCCTGGTTGATCGTCTTGACCAAGCGGGAGGGGTTCCGCGCAGCGTTCGACGCCTTCGATCCCGAGTCGGTGGCCGCCTACGGGACCGGCGACGTCGAACGCCTGATGAGCGATCCCGGCATCGTCCGGAACCGTTCGAAGATCAACGCCACCATCGCCAACGCGGCCGCCACCCTCACGCTGCGGGAGGTCGGTGGGCTGGCCGAGTTGATCTGGTCGTTTCGACCGGCCCGGACGCCCCAGCCGGTGCGCTTGGCCGATATCCCGACCAGCTCACCGGAGTCGGCCGCACTGGCTGAAGCCCTGCGCCAGCGAGGCTTTCGGTTCGTCGGACCGACCACCATGTACGCATTGATGGAAGCCGTCGGCATCGTTGATACCCATCTGATCGGGAGCCATCGTCGAGGCAGCTCGGGAGTGTGGCCGTAACCGAGCAGATTCGTAGGATCGAAGGGCCGCCCGGGGACGCGTCTCCACGGCGGCTCAGGTGCTTGGCCTGAGGTCAGCGGTTCTGACCGGACCGCGGCTCGCCCTGATTGCCCTGTTGCGGCTGACCGTACTGCTGCGCGTTCGGATCCTGCCCGTACCCCTGCTGGGGCTGAC
>JAKDLH010000324.1 GCA_030452945.1 Microlunatus sp.
TGCTGTTCCTGGTCTCGCTGGGCATCGCCGCCATCGGGGTGGTGCTGCTGGTCTCGTTCCGCCGGGTGGTCTCCCCCCCGATGGTGTTCGTCTACGCCGCCATCGAGGGCATCTTCATCGGCATGATCAGCAAGGTCTTCGAGTCGATGTACCCGGGCATCGTCGTGCAAGCCGTGATCGGCACCTTCGCGGCGGCCGGGGTGACCCTGGCGGCGTACAAGTTCTTCAACATCCGGGTGACCCCGAAGTTCCAGAAGGTCGTCATCATCGCCACCATCGCGTTCGCGGTGGCCATGCTGGTCAACTTCGTCGGCGCGCTGCTCGGCTTCAACCTGGGCCTGCGGGATGGCGGCACCGGTCCGATCAGCCTGCTGGCGATCGGGTTCTCCATCCTGGGCTGCGTGCTTGCCGTGCTGAACCTGATCCTCGACTTCGACTACATCGAGAAGGGCGTGGCCATGGGCGCCCCGGCCAGCGAGTCCTGGCGCGGCGCGTTCGGCCTGACCGTGACCATGGTCTGGCTGTACATCGAGATCCTGCGGATCCTGTCCTACCTGCGGCGCTGACCCCCGGCGCCCCCGCCACCTGCGTGCGATTTTGTACCGATATCCACGATGATTGTGGTTTTCGGTACAAAAGTCGCCGGGTTTGGCGAAGGAGGAACACGTGGAGTACGTGACGTCGCTGATCGATCTCGTCGGCAACACCCCGCTGCTGCAGCTCACCCGGGTGACCGGGGACGTTAAGCCGCTGGTGCTGGCCAAGGTGGAATACCTCAACCCTGGTGGGTCGGTCAAGGACCGGATCGCGGTCAAGATGATCGAGGCGGCCGAGCGGGACGGGCTGCTCCAGCCGGGCGGCACGATCGTAGAACCGACCAGCGGCAACACCGGTGTGGGACTGGCCATCGTCGCGCAGGCCAAGGGCTATCACTGCGTCTTCGTCTGCCCGGACAAGGTCAGCGAGGACAAGCGGAACGTGCTGGCCGCGTACGGGGCCGAGGTCGTGGTCTGCCCGACCGCGGTCGAGCCTGACCATCCCGACTCCTACTACTCGGTCTCCGACCGGCTGGTGCGCGAGATCGACAACGCCTGGAAGCCCGACCAGTACTCCAACCCCAACAACCCGGCCAGCCACTACGAGTCGACCGGTCCGGAGGTCTGGGCCCAGACCGAGGGCCGGATCACCCACTTCGTGGCCGGGATCGGTACCGGCGGCACCATCAGCGGCACCGGCCGCTATCTCAAGGATGTCTCCGACGGCCGGGTGCAGGTGATCGGCGCCGACCCGGCCGGCTCGGTCTACTCTGGCGGCGGCGGCCGCCCGTACCTGGTCGAGGGGGTCGGCGAGGACTTCTGGCCGGCCAACTATGACAAGGGCGTGTGCGACCAGATCATCGAGGTCTCCGACGCCGACTCGTTCGCCATGACCCGTCGCCTGGCCCGCGAGGAGGGCCTGCTGGTGGGTGGCTCCTGTGGCATGGCCACCGTCGCGGCCCTCCGGCTGGCGACGGAACTCGATGACCCAGATGCCGTCATCGTGGTGCTGCTGCCGGACTCCGGTCGGGGCTATCTGACCAAAGTGTTCAGCGATGAGTGGCTGTCTCGCTACGGTTTCGCGCAGCGCTCTGGTGAGGTCGGCCGCACCGTGGGCGATGTGCTGAGAGAGAAGTCCGGCGAGCTGCCGTCCCTGGTGCACACCCATCCGGGGGAGACGATCGCCGAGGCCATAGAGATCCTGCGCGAGTACGGCGTCTCCCAGATGCCGGTCGTCCAGGCCGAGCCGCCGGTGATGGCGGCCGAGGTGGTCGGCTCGGTCAGCGAGCGGGGACTGCTCGGGGCGCTGTTCGGGCGGACAGCCCGACCAGCTGACGCGGTTGATGCGGTGATGGAGCCGCCACTGGCGGTGCTCGGCGCCGCCGAACCGGTCAGCAAGGCCGTGGAGTTGCTGGTCGACACCGACGCGCTGCTGGTGCTGGATGACGGCAAACCCACCGGTGTGCTGACCAGGCAGGACCTGCTCGCCGACGTTGGCTGACCGAGTTATCCCGGCGGCGGACGCGGCCAGCTCACGAGGGCAGCAGCTTTTCCAGCGCCTGGCGCCAGTTCGCGGTCCAGGCCACGTGGCGCCATTGCGCCAACTCGACCCAGCGAGCGGCGGCGGTGGTGCCTCCCACGTCGAGCACGACCGGATCGCCGGGCTCCGGGCAGACGGCGCGGTAGATCAGCCGGACCGCGTGGAAGTCCTCGGCGTGGCGGGTCGGGCTGCGACCGACCCAGTGCGAGGTCTGTACGGCCACCAGATCCCCCAGCTCGACGGTTTGAGCCGTCTCCTCCTGCACCTCCCGGACCGCGGTGGCCCTGGGGTCCTCATCGGCGTCAATGCCGCCACCCGGCATCCCCCATCGCCCGACCACCGCCGTGGTCGAGGAGTACTCGGTGGCCAGCAGCCCGCGCGGCGACACCACGACGGCGTACGCAGCGATCCGCTGACGTAGGGTCGGCACCTCGTCCTTAGCCAGCCTCAACTCGGCGTCGCGGCCCGCCCGGCGCCGACTGGGCCGGGCGTCACCGGTGAGCGGACGAATCGCGAAGCTCCCGACGAGTTCACCGGAAGGGTCGCGAAAGGCTTCGATTGGCCGCTCGATCAGGTAGCCGAGGTCGTAGGCAAGCGTCTCGGGATCGGCGCCGTGCGGGAGCGGGACGGCGAACCGCTCCGCGCCAGTCTCGTCCAGCCCCATCACCCGCACCACTCCATCCTGCCGCTTGGGTCGAACCCACGACGTGGCGCGCGCGATCGACGCGGTTGTCTGAGCGTCGTGGAGGCACTGTCTCAGCGACGTGCGGTGACGACCATGAAGCCACCCGAGACGCGCACACCGGTGCCGTCGTAGTGCCGAGAGAACTCGGCCAGGATCTCGGCGCGAACCTCGGCCACCACATCGGCGGAGCGGCCTTCCAGCAGTCCGCGGATGGGTCCGGTGTCCAGCATGGTCTCCGCGGCCGTTTCCGGAGGAACCGGTCCGCCGAGGTAGAGGCTCTGCTCGGTCGGCCGGGCCGCGATGTCGCGCCAACCGGCCGGCGCCAGCACCCGCTCGACCCGGTCGACGGTGCCCAGGCTGCACTGGTTGTCGTCGATCGCCACCGGGGTGTACGGCAACCGGCACCGGTCCAGAACTGTCTGGGCGCAGCGATACGGTACGGCGAAGATCGGCGCCCGGTCACGGATCTGCCAGACCACCGCGGCTAGTCGGCCGCCGGGGCGGGTCGCCTGAGCCAGGTTGGCGAAAGCCGCAACCGGGTCGGAGAAGAACATCAGCCCGAATCGGGAGATTACGGCGTCGAAAGCCTCGGCTCCGAAGCCGTACGTCTGCGCGTCCGCGACCCGCCACTCGAGGGCTCCGGCGTCCGGGCCATCGACGCCGGACCTCTCGCGGGCGGTGTCGATCATCTGCGGGGAGAGGTCGATGCCGACGACCCGCCCCTGTCGACCCACCGCTTGAGCGGCGGCCACGGTCGTCGGACCGGTACCGCAACCAACGTCCAGCACGGATTCGCCGGGACGCAGATCCGCGGCGGCGAAGAGCTCGGCGCTGACCGGGATCATTTGCGCCTCACGCCGCTGGGCACCGGCGATCCAGCGCTGGATCCGCTCCTGGTCGTGCCAGCCCGCCGGCCGCTCCTGTTCGGTCATCGCGCCATTGTCCTCCGCGAGCTCACCCACGACCAGCGCGACCATGTGCGCCCCGGTCTGGAGTCGCTCGGGTTTGACGGGGGGGGGGCCGAAAGGCAGTGGGGGGGCCCCCCCCACAACCCCCCCCCCCCCCACCGCG
>JAKDLH010000325.1 GCA_030452945.1 Microlunatus sp.
TCCCACAACCACTGTGGTTTTCGGTACAAAAGTCACGCGTAGCCGGGTTCGCGGTCCTTGACCTTGCGGATCACCAGATAGGTGACCGGCAGCAGGACCACCTCGACACCCACCTTGTAGACGTAGCCGGTGATCACGTAGTTGACCAGGGTGTCGCCGGTCAGGATTCCCGCGAAGGCGACAAGGCAGAACACGAGCGTGTCGGCCGCCTCGCCGACCAGCGTCGATCCGATCAGCCGTGCCCACAGCTTGCCTTCGGCGGTGCGTTGCTTGATCTTGACCAGCACGTACGCGTTCAGGAACTGCCCGGCCAAATAGCCGAGCAGACTGGCCAGCACGATCCGCGGGACGAACCCGAGCACCGCGGCCCAGGCGTCCTGGTTCGGCCAGCCGGGGGCGGGCGGGGACAGACTTACCAACCAGAACGTCAGCGAGGCGATGCCGGCCAACACGAATCCGATGATGATCGCCCGGCGGGCCTTGCGCAGCCCGTACACCTCGGCCAGCACGTCGCCGAGCACATAGGTGAGCGGGAACAAGAACGCGCCACCGTCGGTGACGATCAGGCCGGGCCAGGCGGTCGGCGTGGCGAAGGCGATGGCCTTGGTCGCGCCGATGTTGGAGATCAACAGCAGCCCGACGAACGCGGCCACCACCAGGTCGTAGTTGCCGTGCAGATCGGCGGCGAACCGCGCAGTGGAGCGATCGGCCGGGACGCTGGTGGTCACGGGCCACGATCCTAGAACGGTACGCGGGCGTCGCTCCAAACCCTCAGCACGCTGACCACGAGCCAGTCTCGCGAGGATGTCGTCGGTGGTTCGTGGCAGGCTTGGGGCATGAGTGAGATGTGGGAAGAGGTCCCGGAGGAGTCCGAGCAGCTCGACCAGCTGCAGCCGGAGGATACGTTGGACAACCGCGGGGTCGACGACATTCTCGATGAGGGCTACTCACCACCCGAGCGGCTCTCCAACCTGTCCCGGTACGGCGAGCACGAGGACCTGGACCGGCGGTTGTCGGAGGAGGAGCCCGAGGTGTGGCAGCGGGAGGAGATCCGCGAGTACGTCGATGACGGTGAGGTCGGCGGCCAGCGAGCCGGGCGACTGGTGGACCCCAACGGTGGCATCGGTGAGGATACCGACGCGGAGCTGATCGGCGAGGACGTGGGCATTGACGGTGCCGCCGCCAGCGCCGAGGAGGCCGCGGTCCACATCATCCCGGAGTGAGAATCGCGGCCGTACGGTGAGCCATCCGGAGAAAGCCAACGTGCTGTATCCACCGATTGATCCGTACGCGAGCGGCCTGTTGACGGTCGGTGACGGTCAGCAGATCTACTGGGAGGAGTGCGGTAACGCCGACGGCAAGCCGGTGGTCTTTCTGCACGGTGGTCCCGGCGGGGGATGCACCCCTGGCGTGCGCCGGCTGTTCGACCCAGCCCGCTATCGGGTCGTGCTGACTGACCAGCGGGGTTGTGGGCGGAGCCGACCTCACGCCAGCGAGAGTTCGGACCTGTCGGTCAACACCACCTGGCACCTAGTCGCCGACCTGGAGCGACTGCGGGCCGATCGGGGCATCGAGAGCTGGCAGGTGTTCGGAGGCTCGTGGGGGAGTGCGCTCGCCTTGGCGTACGCCGAAACCCACCCCGATCGGGTCACCGAGCTGATCTTGCGGGGAATCTTCACATTGCGGCGCTCCGAGCTGGACTTCTACTACAACGGCGGCGCGGGCCAGCTCTTCCCGGACCGCTACGAGCAGTTCCTCATCCCGCTGGGCGGTGCCGACTTCACCGGTGACGCCATCGCCGGCTACCACGATCTCCTCTTCGACCCGGACCCGGCGATTCACGGACCAGCAGCGGTGGCCTGGTCGACCTGGGAGGCGGCCACGATCACTCTTGAGCCGGACGCGGAGCTGATCGCCTCCTTCGCCGAACCCGCGTACGCGCTGGCCTTCGCCCGGATCGAGAACCACTACTTCGTCCACGGTGGCTGGTTCGCTCCCGGCCAACTGATCGCCGACATCCACCGGCTCCGCGACATTCCCGCGGTGCTCGTGCAGGGTCGCTACGACGTGGCGACGCCGGCCGTCACCGCGTGGGACCTGCACCGGGTGTGGCCGGAGGCGCAGCTGAGGATCGTCGACAACGCCGGGCATGCCTACTCCGAGCCGGGGATCACCGCCGCCCTGGTCGCGGCCACGGACGCCTTCGCCGACCGAAGCCTTATCGGCGACCGGTGACGTCGATCCCTCACAGTCCGGCGTCTTTCGGTGTGGGTCGTGGTGGCACGCCGTTGGCGGTGCACCGTCACGAACGGCTTCGACGTCAGCACCATGGCCGGGCTCGACGTACGAAACGGGCGGCAGACGGCGGACGCTTCGAGCGTGCCGCAGGGGAAGAACTCAACCGCCCGTCGGGCTGGCCGCGTCAATGTCCTTGGGCCTCACCAGCGGGATCACTACCATGGTCGGATACGACCAGCACACCGTGTGCCGCACGACCATCCCGAGCCCCGAGGTGACTCTCCCTGACCAGCCACGACAGATCCGCGTCATCGGCGTCTCGTCCGACTTCCCTGACCGCCGCGGCGGGCGCGTCCGGCGCCGGCGGACCGGGCCCGGCCGACAGCGACCAGGCCGTAGCGCAGCGAATCAGCGTCCCGTCCTCGGTCGACATGGTCAATGTGCTCGGCCCTCAAGACGAGTTCCTTCGCATCTTGGAGCGCGAACTCGAGGCCGACATCCATGTTCGCGGCAACGAAGTGACCATGGCGGGGACGCGAACCGCCGTCAGCCTGGCGGCCGAGGTGGTGAGCGAGATGGTCACCGTGCTGCGGACGGGTCAAGGACTCACCCCCGACGCGGTGGAGCGGATCTGCTCGATGATGACCGCGGCCGAACAGGCGTCTCCGGCCGACGTGCTGACGCACAACATCTTGTCGGCGCGGGGCAAGACGATCCGGCCCAAGACCTTGAACCAGAAGCGGTACGTCGACGCCATCGATAAGCACACCGTGGTTTTCGGCATCGGTCCGGCTGGCACCGGCAAGACCTATCTCGCCGTCGCCAAGGCCGTTCAGGCGCTGCAGAACAAGGAAGTCACCCGGATCATCCTGACCCGTCCGGCGGTGGAGGCGGGGGAACGGCTCGGGTTCCTGCCCGGGACGCTGAACGAGAAGATCGATCCTTACCTGCGGCCGCTGTACGACGCGCTGCACGACATGCTCGACCCGGACTCGATCCCCAAGCTGCTGACCGCAGGCACGATCGAAGTGGCGCCGCTGGCTTACATGCGGGGCCGCTCGCTGAACGACGCCTTCATCATCCTTGACGAGGCCCAGAACACCTCGATGGAGCAGATGAAGATGTTTTTGACCCGGCTGGGGTTCGGGTCTCGGATCGTGGTCACCGGCGACATCACCCAGGTCGACCTGCCGGGCGGTACCCGCAGCGGACTTCGCGTGGTGCAAGGCATCCTGGACAACGTCGACGACATCGCGTTCTGCCATCTGACCAACCACGACGTGGTCCGGCACAAGCTGGTCGGACGGATCGTGGCCGCGTACGACCGGTTTGAGGCCACCGACGCGCCCGTCCCCCAACGTCACTGGTGAAGGTGATACTGGTGCAGGCGACACTGGTGCAGCGGACACGGGTGAAGCGACGATGACCGTCGACATCAACAACGAGTCGGGCGTCGACGTCGACACCCTCGGCCTGGTGCGGTTAGCCGATTTCGTCCTGGAGAAGCTGCGAATCCACGCCCAAGCCGAGCTGTCGATCCTCCTCGTCGACGAAGACACCATGGGTGCA
>JAKDLH010000039.1 GCA_030452945.1 Microlunatus sp.
AACTGTCCATCAGGTCGGATCCTCTCGGTTTGGTCGAGCGAGACACTGTTTCCCGTTGGCCACAATCCCGCGAGCGCCGGCATCCGAAGATACCTGCCGGCGGCCACGGCGGCGAAACCGGCCGCGGCGAGCAGAATGGTCCGGTGCGTTCCCAACCGTCGGTACTGCATCTCGACCTCGACGCCTTCTACGCCGCGGTCGAGCAGCGCGACAAGCCCTCCCTGCGGGGAAAGGCGGTCGTGGTCGGCGGGATCGGACAGCGGGGCGTGGTGGCGACGGCCTCCTACGAGGCGCGACCTTTCGGGGTGCGGTCGGCGATGCCGGCCCACGAAGCCCGGCGGCGGGCACCACACGCCGCTTTCCTGGCCGGTCGCTTCGAGGCTTACCGAACCGCGAGCCAGCAGGTGATGGCGATTCTGCGTGACCTCTCCCCTGCCGTCGAGCCGCTGTCGCTGGACGAGGCGTTCGTCGATCTGGCTCAGGCCAGGGTCGAGGTCGAGCTGACCGACTCCGGTCTGCGACATCTGATCGCGGCTCTGAAGGCGCGGGTGTCGGAGACCACCGGCGGGCTGACCGCCTCGGTCGGAGTCGGCAGTTCCAAGTTCATCGCCAAGCTGGCGACCGAACTGGGCAAACCGGACGGGCTGGTCATCGTCGCGCCCGGCGCCGAGGTGGCTCTGATCCGACCTCTGCCGGTCGGGGTGATCCCCGGCGTCGGCCCGGTGACGGCACAGAAGCTGCAGCGAATCGGCATTCGCACCGTGGCGGACCTTCAGCAGGCGTCGGAGATCGAGCTCACCCAGGTGCTCGGCCGGGCCCACGCCCACGGCTTGGCTGAACTCGCGTACGCCCGTGACGACCGTCCGGTCGAGGCCGAACGAGAATCCAAGTCGATCTCGGTCGAGGACACCTTCGAGACCGACCTGGTCGATCGGTCCACACTGACCGGCATCTGTGAGCGGGACGCTCGCCAGGTCGCGGGACGGTTGCGCGCGGCCGGCCTGTTCGCCCGCACTGTGACGGTCAAAATTAGACGCCATGACTTCTCCACTCAGACCCGCTCCACCACTCTGCGCTCGCCGACCGACGAGACAGAGTCGATCGTGGCCCTGGCCCGCGGGCTGTTCGACGGAATCGACGTGACCGATGGGATCCGGCTGCTGGGTGTGGGTGTGGCGGGTCTCACCGACGTGCTGCAGGATCAGCTGTTCGATCTCGGCGGGCTCGGCCCGTCGCAGCCGGATCCGGGGTCCTCAATGGGATCGAGCGACGTGACCGGGGCCCGGAACGAAAGCGCCGAGGACACGCCACCAGCGTCTGACGGTGTGACCGAGTCCGACGGGATGGCGGAATCGGACGGAGTGGCGGAGCCCGACGGAGTGGCGGAGCCCGACGGAGTAGCGGGGGCCGGGATAGGCGGCCGCGGCACGACACGCTGGCTGCCCGGTGCTGACGTCGAACACGACGATCACGGTCGCGGGTGGGTGTGGGGGGCTGGGCTTGGCCGGGTCACGGTCCGGTTCGAGACCTGGCAGACCCGACCGGGGCCGGTCCGCACCTTCGTCGACGGCGACCCAGCCCTACGCCGAGCAGATCCTCTGCCGTACCGCGCTCAACAGTTGTCTGTTCAGTTCTCGGACCGGGCAGCGGCTACCAACCCGCGGAACAGCCCATAGTCATCGCCGTACTCCGGATGCCACTGCACGGCCAGCCAGAACCCTCGCTCCGCATCCTCGATCGCCTCGATCGTCCCGTCGGTTGCTCGGGCCGTCACCTCGAAGCCGGGATGTCCGACGACGGCCTGATGGTGGTGACAGTGGACCCGCAACTCCTCACCGACGAGTCGTCGCACCATCGAGCCTGGCTCGGTGCGCAGCGACGTCCAGCCGAACGCGCCTGGAGCGGGAGCGTGCTCGGCGTGTCCCACGACATCGGGCAGATGCTGCTCCAGGGTCCCGCCGGCCTGGATCGCCATCAGCTGCATCCCTCGGCAGATACCGAGCACCGGGCGCCCGATCGCGTCGGCGGCGTCGAGGAGGGCGGCCTCCCAGCCGTCCCGGTCCGGGCGCGGAGTCTGGGTCTGGGGATGCCGCGTGGCCCCGTAGCGGGACGGCTCGACGTCGGCCCCGCCCGCGACGATCAGGCCGTCCAGTCGAGCGACCACCTCGACCGCGCCCGAGTTCTGCGGTGGCAGCAGCACGACGATGCCGCCCGCCGCCTCCACCGAACGCGCGTACGTGGCGGGCAGCAAGTCCGCCGCGGTGTTCCAGGCGCCGTACCGGGCTTGCTCACGATAGGTTGTCACCCCGATCAGCGGGCGCGTGGTCATGCCCCCACTTCGCGTGACGGCTGGCCGATTTCGCCTCGCTTCCGTCGCTCCCAGGCCAGCATCTTCTGCTCCGGCGTGGCCGGAGTCAGCAGGCTGACCACGACGAAGGAGATGACGGCGAGGCCGAGGCCCACGTAGATCGGCTCGTTGGCGTAGATGTCACCCTTGTAGATCATCGTGCCGAGTGTGCCGACGGTGCCGAGAACGATGGCGACCAAGGCTCCCTGGGCTGTGGCCCGGCGCCACAGCAGACCGCCGATGATCGGCACGAGTAGACCTCCGACCAGCACGTCGTAGGCGATCGTCAACGCGGCCACCACATCCTTGATCAAGATGGCGATCACGATCACCACCACGCCGAAGGCCATCACGTAGTAGCGGTTCCCGGCGACCTCGTCGCCTCCCTCTCTGGTCTGGTGTTTGCGCAGCGGCGCAACCAGGTCTTGGCGAGCCACGGTGGCGGTGGCGATCAGGGAGCCGCTGGCCGTCGACATTACGGCCGCCAGGGCCGCGGCCAGAACGAGACCGGTCAGACCGGGGGGCAGAGCGGCCTCGGCGATACTCACGTAAGCGTCATCCCGGTTGGCCAAACCTGGGACGATCACCCGTCCGGACGCGCCGATCAGAGCACCGGCGACAGCGTAGATGAGGCAGTAGACGCCGCAGCCGATGCCGGCGTAGCGGGCAACTTTCGGTGATCGAGCCGTGAACACCCGCTGCCAGATGTCCTGACCAATCAGGAGACCGAAGAAATAGATGACGAAGTAGGTGACGATCGTGCCGCCGCCGATGGCGGTCAACTCGAACGCGGAGTCCCCCATCCGGTCCGCGATGCCCTGTGCGCCACCGGCCTTGACGAACGAAACCGGGAGCAGGATCAAGATCAGTCCGACGGTGGTGACGACGAACTGCACGATGTCGGTCAGGGTGACCGACCACATGCCCCCCAGCGCGGAGTAGAGCAGCACGATGGCACCCCCCAGCAGGATGGCTGGTACCCGGTCGAGATCCAGCAGCACCTTGAAGATGGTGCCGTAGGCGATGGTGGAGGTGGCGGACAGCATCAGGGTGTACATCCACATCACCACCCCCGATACAAGGCTGGCCTTTGCGCCGTAGCGCAGGTCGAGGACCTGGGACACGGTGAAGACTCGCAGCCGTTGGACCAGCGGCGCGAGGGCGGCCGACAGCAGCAGGATGCCGCAGCCGATGGCAACCACGAGCCACATGCCGGAAATCCCGTACTCGTAGCCGAGTCCGACGCCGCCGATCGTGGAGGCGCCGCCGAGGACCAGAGCCGACAGCGTGCCCATATACATGAACGGCCCCAGCCGACGACCGGCCACCAGGTAGTCGGTCTGGTTCTTGACCCGGCGTTTGCCCAAGTAGCCGACGAAGATCATCCCGGCGAGGTAGACGATGATGACAGCGATGTCCATGGCGCTTCTCCTGGCTGCTCGGCGTCCTCAGCTACTCGGCGTGGTCAGCTGACGCTGTTCCGTCACGGTTGGCGGCGAGCACCGAGAGCAGTTCGTACCCCACATGGGCTGCCGCGATCCCGGTGATCTCGGCATGGTCGTACGGCGGGGACACCTCGACGATGTCGGCGCCGACCAGCTGAGTCCCGACCAGGCCCCGCAACGTCTGCAGCAGCTCGCGGCTGGTCAGGCCGCCCGCCTCGGGAGTGCCGGTTCCGGGCGCGTGAGCGGGATCGAGCACGTCGATATCGATCGAGACGTACACCGGCCCTTCACCCAGGCGTGCCCGCATCTGCTCGACCAGCTCGCCCACCGTGGAGTCGGAGTACCGGTCGGCCCGGATGATCTGGAACCCGAGCCGCACATCGTCGTCGATATCGGCCTTGCTGTACAGGGGGCCGCGGATACCCACGTGTAGGCAGCGTTCGAGGTCGAGCAGACCCTCTTCCGACGCACGGCGAAACGGTGTGCCGTGGGTGAAGGGAGCGCCGAAGTAGGTGTCCCAGGTGTCCAGATGGGCGTCGAAGTGCACCACCGCGATCGGGCCGTGCTCGGCGTGAACGGCCCGCAGTAGGGGCAGGGCGACAGTGTGGTCGCCGCCGATGGTCACCATCGTGGTGTCGGCCTCGGCGAATTCCCGCGCGGCCTGTTCCAAAGTGTCGATCGCTTCGGCGATGTCGAAGGGGTTCATCGCGATGTCACCGGCATCGGCGACCTGCTGGGTGCCGAACGGGTGGATATCCAGCGGCGCGTGGTAAGGCCGCAGCAACTTGGATGAGGCGCGGATGTGCTCGGGGCCGAACCGGGCGCCTGGCCGGTAAGAGACCCCACTGTCGAACGGGGCCCCGACCACGGCCACGTCGGTGCGGTCGAGCCCGCCCACCTCGTCCACCCGCGGGATCCGCGCGAACGTGGTCGGGCCGGCGAATCGGGGCACCACAGTGGCATCGACCGGTCCCAGCGGCTGATCAGTCACGACATCTCCTTGATGGCTGGCGGCTTCGGCGGACCCACCAGATCAGCCGAGAGCGTATCGATGATCAACGAAGGCTGTCGAGGGTCGAGGCCAGTCTGCGGGTACCTTCATCGAATTCGTCCGGGGTGCCGTTGGAGTAGGCCAAACGGATGTGGCAGGCGGCGGGTGTGCGCACGTAGCAGGCGTTGCCCGGCACGATCACGAGGTGGTGCTCGATCGCGGCGGCGAGGATGTCGGTCTCGGGCGAGACCCCGGCCACGGTGAGCCAGGTGAAGAAGCCGCCGCGCGGCGTGGTCCAGGTGACGCCGTCTGGCAGGTGTTTGGCCAGGGCGGTCAGCAGTGCCTCGCAGCGGGTCTGGTAGCTGCGACGGATGATGGTCAGGTTCTGCCACCATTCGGGGCGGCTCACGTAGGCGTGGGCGAGTTCTTGGGCCAACACGGTGGGGTGGATCGACACGGCTTCCCCGGCGATCTGGAGCCGGGCCCTGACCGCCGGTGGGGCGGCCATCCAACCGACCCGCAGCCCGGGTGAGAACAGCTTGGAGAAGCTACCCAGATGGATGACCCCGGCCGGGTTCATCGAGTACAACGACGGCAGCATCGGCGAGGCTTGGAAGCCGACGTGGGCGTACGGGTCGTCTTCGACGATGGTGATGCCGCGGGCTGAGCACACCTGGACCAGCCGTCGCCGTCGCCCCTCAGACAGCGTCACCCCGGTGGGGTTCTGGTAGTTCGGGATCACGTACACAAATTTCACTGGGTGGCGTTGGGCCCGAACGGTGTCGATCAGCTCGGCCACGCCTTCGGGATCGATGCCGTCGTCGTCGGTCGGCACCTGCCGCAGGTCTACCTCGTAGCTCCCGAAGACTCCCATCGCCCCGACATAGGTCGGCCCTTCACCGATGACCACGTCGCCGGGATCGCAGAACAGCTTGGTCACCAGATCCAGTCCCATCTGCGATCCGGTGGTGATCAAGAGATTGTCGGCGGTGACGGTGGCCCCTTGCGCCGCCATCAGGGCCGCGATCGACTCCGGCAATGCGGCGATGCCGGCCCCCGACCCGTACTGGAGGATCTCGGCACCGCGTTCGCGCAACAGCTGGGCCGACAAGTCAGCGATCAAGTCGTGCGGCAGCAGGGAGGTGTCGGGATTGCCACCGGCGAGAGAGACAAACTCCGGGCGCATCGCCAACTCGAACACCGCGCGGACCGGGGACGGCCGGAACTCGGCCTCGCGTCGAGCAAAAGACTGATGCGGGCGAGCTTGCTCTGCGGTGGTCAACGCCGCGCCCCGGCCAGGTGTGCCAGCAGCAGATCGGCGAACTCCTCCGGGACATCCCGCTGAGTCCAGTGTCCGGCTCCCTCGATCACGACGAGACGGGCGTCGGGAAGCCGTTGGGCGGCTCGTCCAGCGGCGGCCACGGGGACCCCGATGTCGCGACTGCCGTGCACCAGCAAAGTCGGCTGGCCGATCTCCCCCAGGCGAGCCGTCAGGTTGGTCCGCACCCCTTTCAGGCGTATCTCGTCGCGCTGGAACTGGGCGAAAGCGCGCTGGGACGACGGGTGCCGGGCGGCGGCCGCGACCTCGTCCAGCAGCGCCGGGGTGACCGATGCGTCGTGGCGAATGATCTGGCGGACACTCCGCCGGAGTAACCACCTGCTGGAGGTGATCAGTCTCTGCTGCAGCCACATCAATCCCGGAATCCGCACCAGAACGAAGGACAGCAGGTGTGCGGGCGACTTGTCCTGCAATCCGTAACTGCCGACCAGGACGAGGCTGCGAACGTCATCTGACGCGGCCAAGGTGTAGCTCAACGCCATCGCTCCGCCCATGGAGACTCCCACCAAGGCGATCTCGGAGAGTCCCAACTCATTGATGAACTCGATCAGATAGTCGGTCAAGTTGACCATAGTCACCGCGAACTCCGGCATCGGGCTCTCCCCGTACCCGGGGTGGTCCGGAATCAGCACCCGGTAGCCGGCCTCGATCAGCGCCGGGGCTGCCGCCCCCCAGGACAACAGCCCGTGGTCCACGCCGCCCCCATGCAGCAGTACGACGACCGATCCCTCCGCAAGGCCGCCGTGGAGAAACGAGACCGTGGTGCCCGAGGGCAGTTCGACCACCGACCGTTCCATCTGACCCCATTCCTCCAGTCGTGACAGCTGTTGGTCATACAACTGCAGCCGTGACCCGGTCAACCGGCAGTGATCGCTGCCCGGCTACACCAGCGTGCAGAACTCCTCGACCTTGGACCGGGGACCCGAGACGATGAGCACGTCGTCGCGGTGCACGACCGTGTCCGAAGTGGCGTGGATGAAACCGGTCCCGGATCTCTTGACGCCGACGACTGTCACCCCGTACGACGCGCGCGGCCGGGACTTTTCCAGCGGTAGGCCGTGCAGGCACTCCGGCGCGCCGCTCTTGGCGATCGCGTACCCATCCTCGAACTCGATGTAGTCCAGCATGGTGCCGCGGACCAGGTGCGCCACCCGGCGGCCCATGTCGTGCTCGGGCCGGACGACATGGTGCACCCCGAGCTGGTGCAGGATCCGGGCGTGCTCGTGGCTGATCGCCTTGGCCCAGACGTTGCGGACGCCGAGGCTCAGCAACACCGATGCGGTCAGGATGCTGCTCTCCAGGTTGCTGCCCACTCCGATGACGGCGTGGTTGAGCTCGTGCACCGACAGCTGCCGCATTGCCTCCTCGTCGGTGGAGTCGGCCTGGACGACGTGCGTGAACTGACCCGACAGCGACTGCACGACCTTGGCCTCGATGTCGACGGCCAGGACCTCGTCGCCCTGGGCCATCAGCTCTAGAGCCAGGGAAGTCCCGAACCGGCCGAGACCGATGACCACCACACCACCCGCGAGCGAACGATTCTGTCTAGCCAATGAGGGGCCGTCCTTCGGGGAGCCGATAGAGCCGCTGCCGGTCGCGCAGGGCCAACGCCGAGACGAGCGTAACGGGTCCTAGTCGGCCGAGGAACATCAAGAACGCCAGCACCATTTGGGCGAGTGGGGGTAACGTCGGGGTAAGGCCCGTGGACAGGCCTACCGTGGCGAACGCCGACGTCGCCTCGAACAGGATTTGCGCGAGATCGGACTTGGTCAGCTCGACCAGCAGCAAGCTGGCGGCCACAATAGCCGCCATGGACAGCAGCGCGACGGTGAGCGCCTGGCGCTGCACGCGGGCGCTGATCTGCCGGTCGAAGGCGTTCACCGACTCCTCACCGCGGACCTCGGCCACGAGCGCGAAAAAGAGAACCACGAACGTGGTCACTTTGATGCCGCCCGCAGTGCTCGCCGAACCGCCGCCGATGAACATCAAGACGATGGTGGCCAGCCAGGTGCCCCGGTTCATCTCCGCGTAGTCCAACGTGTTGAACCCGGCCGTCCGCGGCATCACGGCCTGGAAATTGCCGGCCAGTAGCCGGTCGGCGGGCGGGAGCTCGCCCAGGGTCGCCGGGTTGGTCCACTCGTTCGCGGTGATGAATACGGTCCCGGCGACCAGCAGCGCCAGGGTCATCGCCAGCGTCAGCTTGGTGTGCACGCTCCAGGTGCGCGGTCGGCGGAGTCGCCGCCGCAGCTCGAACAGCACCGGGAACCCCAGTCCGCCGATGATCACGGTTGCCGCGATGGGCAGACAGACCCAAGGATCGCTGACGAAGCTGAGCAGGCTGTCGGGGTACAACGCGAAACCTGCATTGTTGAACGACGAGACGGCATGGAACACCCCGAGCCACGCGGCGTGTTCCAGCGGCTCGTGGTAGCCGAGGTAGAAGCGTCCGGCCAGCAGGATCGCGCAGCCGGCCTCCATCACCACCGTCACCTTGATCACCCCGCGAAGCACCGACCCGACGTCGCCCAGTCCGCCGGCCGTCCTCGACTCCGCCGCGACGGTCAGCCGGGACCGCAGGCCAATCCGGTGTGACACCAGCAGCCCCAGCAGGGAGGCCATCGTCATGATCCCGAAGCCGCCGACCTGGATCAGCACCATGATCACGACCTGTCCGAACACGGTCCAGTGAGCAGCGGTGTCGACCGTGGTCAGTCCCGTCACGCAGACCGCGCTAGTGGCGGTGAACAGCGCGGTCACCACCTGGGTGTGACCGCTGCGAGCCGAGATCGGCAACTCCAGCAGCGCGGCACCCACCAGGACTGCAAGCAGGAATGCCGCCACCACCGCGCGGGACGGGTGTCGCGACATCCACCGTTGCCCGGCACGGAGGGCGCGCGACCCGACGGTGATCAGAGCAACTCTCCCGCCTGGCTGGCGCGCACAACCCAGTGCTATCACGTCGGCCGACCCGCCCCCGTGCTGGGCGACCGCCGCGCGATGGGGCGTCGCCAATCGACGCTTCAGCCCTGGTGGCCGATCAGCCGTTGCACTCCGAACTGGTCGGTGACCTGCCCGGCGGGGTCGCCCCAGACCCTCAGTTACAGCGGGTTGATATTGCGGCCACCGGTGCTCAAGCGGCGAATCAGGGTCCGGGGTGTCGGCGTGGTGGTGCCGACTAGCGCTAACCGCACACCACGTCCAGCCGGAGCGCAGGGCTTGCTCTGGGAACTGGTTCGCTACATCGTAGGATTCAGGACTCACAAAAGACCTCACGGCGGCGGGAGGGGTCAGGGGCTGAGAGCCCACCGAGCGCTGCGATGTCGGCGGCCCAGAATCACGGCAGGCGTTCGCTACGGACCGCACCTGCCGGCAGCATTCAGATGTAGGCATGGAGATGTAGGCGTCGCAGGAGAGGCGGACGATGGACAGACTTGCGGGCAAGGTCGCGGTGGTCACCGGGGCCAGTCGAGGTCTCGGTGAGGCCATCGCGACCGGATTCGCACGCGAGGGGGCCTCGGTCGTTCTGGCCGCCCGCACGGTGGCGGACCTAGACCGGGTCGCGGCGCGGTGCCGGGATGCGGGGACCGCCCAGGTCGAGGTGATGACCACCGACGTCACTGACGAGGATCAACTCACCGCCCTGGTCGACACCACCATCGCGCGACTTGGCCATCTCGACGTCTTCGTCGCTAACGCCGGGATCGCGGTGCCCAGCGTCACCGACCGGCGCATGACCACGCTCGAGACCTACGAGCTTGACGTCGTCGAACGGCTGTTTGCGGTGAACACGGTCGGGATGTGGCTATCTATGAAAGCTGCCCTACCCGTCATGCCCGTCGGGGGCAGCTTCATCGCCATCGGGTCCGAACTCGGCCGGATGGCCGGTGCCGGCGCCGGCGTGTACGCGGTGACCAAAGCCGGTGTCGATCTGCTGGTCCGGATCGCCGCCGCCGAGTCGGCGGCGCGGAGAGTCCGGGTCAACTGCCTGTCCCCGGGCGGAATGGTGGATACCCACCTGTTCGGTCCGAACAAGATGCCCGACTACATCAAGGCACACGTTCCCTGGTCAGCGCCGGAGGTCATCGTCCCTGCCGCCATCTGGCTCGCTTCCGACGAGTCGGAAAGCGTCACCGGCAAGCGCCTAGCCGGCACCGAGTTCAACCAGACACCTCTAGAAGATCTCCGCGCCGGTCTGGAGGATGCGTGACTGTCGCCGCATTCAGCGGCGATCGAGGGGAAATCCATCCTGCGCCCCAACTTGTGCAGAGCCGCTGTGGTAAACAACGCCAAGGACCGCAGGTTGTGGGGAGTGATCACGCGGTCGCCTGGCATCCTTGACTTGACAGCGAGTCGGTGTGGCGATCCACGATCGAGTAGCCGGCACCAGCCGCCGCTAGCCAGCACCGCAGCATAGGATCAACCAAATCCCCGGCCGGACGACTTCCGTGCGCGACTGGGTGAGCCCGGGAAGCTCGACGAGCGCCCATCAGTCGTCAGGAGCCGCTGTGAGCACCGCACGCTCGACGATCACCATCGACGACTC
This sequence comes from Microlunatus sp., assembly GCA_030452945.1. Classification (GTDB taxonomy): domain Bacteria; phylum Actinomycetota; class Actinomycetes; order Propionibacteriales; family Propionibacteriaceae; genus Microlunatus. Next base: position 10,666 of record JAKDLH010000039.1, read on the forward strand.
TCGGGTGCGGGTGACCACCTGGACGTTTCGGCTCGCCGGAGACAGCACCGGACCACACCGGCACGAGTACGACTACATCGTGGTTCCGGTCACCGGCGGTGAGCTGAGCGTCACGGCCGCCGATGGCGAGCGTCGTGTGCTAGCTCAACAGGCCGGTGTGCCCTACCGCGGCCGCGCCGGCACGGAGCACACGGTAACCGCCGACAGCGACACTGCCGTCACTTTTGTGGAGATCGAGTTCAAGAGCTAGTCGATCACGGTCACCCGTACGACCCGATATTCAGGGTCCCCGACCAGCACCGATCGTGACGCTGCTACGGTCCTCGTGCATCCGACATCGTCGACGATTCGGTGGTGATCTTGTGGGTCTCGATGCTCTGTACACGAACGGCGTGTTCTACACCCAGGTTCCGAGCCGGCCCCGCGCCAGCGCCGTGGGAATCCACGCGGGCCGGATCGTCAGTCTCGACCACGAGCTGGAGCCGGCGCTCTTCGACGAGGTGTACGACCTCCGCGGGGCCACGGTCGTTCCCGGCTTCAACGACGCCCACTGTCACCTGACCTACATCGGCCAGGCACTATCGCAGGTCGACCTGCGACCCACGGTCTGCCGCTCGATGGACGCGCTTCTCGCAGCGGTTGGCGCCGCCTGCGCGGCCGCAGGACGCGGCGCCGTGGTGCAGGGCGCCGGCTACGACCAGAACCACCTGGGCGGGGAGCACCCCACCGCCGAGCAGCTGGACGCGGTCAGTCAGGCTCATCCGGTCTGGCTGGTCCACAACTCCCGGCACATGGGCGTGGCCAACACAGCGCTGTTCGAAGCGGCCGGTTTCGCGGACCGTCGCGGAGCTGTGGCCCCCGAGGGTGGCCTCGTGCCGTTAGACGCTCAGGGCCGTGCGGTCGGGCTGCTCCAGGAGACCGCTCAGGCGCTGGTGACCGCGGCCATTCCGGCTCCGTCGGTCGACGACCTGGCGGCCATGGTCGACGCCGGCAGCCGGAAGGTGCTGTCGTTGGGGATCACCAGTATCAGCGAGCCGGGCCTGGGTGCCCCCGAGCATCTCGGCATGAGCGTCGTCGACCTGGCCGGCTACCAGCTGGCCAAAGACACCGGCCGTCTCGGTGTGCGGGCGACCGTGATGCCCTACCTCACGACTCTGCACGCGCTCGGCTCCAGCGACGGGAGCTTCGGCCTGGACCTGGGGATCCGCACCGGGCTCGGCGACGAGTGGCTGCGTCTCGGTCCGGTAAAGATTCTCTCCGACGGCTCGTTGATCGGCCGCAGCGCCTTCATGTCCAGCGACTACCACGCCGCACCGGACAGCCGCGGGTTCCTCCAGTTCCGCGCCGAGACGCTGCGGGAGATGATCGTGGGTGCTCACCGGGCCGGCTGGCAGGTGGCTGCCCACGCCATCGGTGATGCGGCTCTCGACGTCGTCCTGGACATCTTCCAGGAGGCCCAGCGGCTCGCTCCCCGCCCGGACGCGCGCCACCGTATCGAGCACCTCTCGGTGGCCAGCGACGCCCAGATCCGTCGGGTCGTCGAGCTTGGCCTGGTGCCGGTGCCGCAGGGCCGGTTCATCTTCGAGCTCGGCGACGGCGTGCGCAAGGCACTGGGCCCCGAGCGTACGCAGCTGGCGTACCGGGTCAGGTCACTGGTGGACGCCGGCCTGGAGATTCCGGCAAGTACCGATGCTCCGGTGGTGGAACCCGACCCGATCCAGAACATCGATGCCCTGGTCAACCGCAGGACGGCAGCGGGGGCCGACTTCGGTCCTGAGGAGCGGATCTCGGTGGAGCAGGCCATCCGGGCCTACACCGTGGGCAGTGCCTACGCCAATCACGACGAGCACCACAAGGGCACCCTGGCCCCGGGCATGCTGGCCGACCTCGCCGTCTTGTCCGAAGACCTCCACCAGGTGCCGGTCGACCAGATCTCCCAGGTCACGGTCACCGCGACGGTCGTCTCGGGCCACGTCGTCTCCGGTGATCTGCCCTAGATCACCAGGATCACGAGGAGCTGTCTTGGTTGACCTGCACGCGGGACGCGCGATCGTCGACTCGCTGTCGTGGCACGGGGTGAAGCGCGTGTTCGTGGTCCCCGGCGAGAGCTACCTGGCCGTCCTGGACGGCCTCTACGACTCCGACATCGAGACCGTGGTCTGCCGGCAAGAAGGCGGCGCTGCCTACATGGCCGAAGCGCACGGAAAGCTGACCGGCGAGCCGGGTGTGGCAATGGTGACCCGCGGTCCCGGCGCGGCCAACGCCTCCATCGCCGTGCACAACGCCTGGCAGGACGGCACGCCGCTGGTGCTTTTGGTCGGGCTGATCCCGACCGCACATCGCTACCGCGAGTCGTTCCAGGAGTTCGACCCCCACGCCTGGTTCGGCTCCCAGACCAAGCGGGTCCTGATCCTCGACGAGCCCGACCGAGCCTCGGAGATGGTCGCCGAGGCGTTCTTCGCCGCCCGCTCCGGCCGCCCTGGACCAGTCGTCCTCGGACTGCCCGAGGACCTCATTCGACGCGATTTCACCGGGGCGATGCAGCAACCGATCCCGGTGGCTGAGGGTGCGGCCTCGGCGGCCGATCTGGACGAGCTGACAGCCGCGATTGCCGGGAGCCAGCAGCCACTGATCTTCGTCGGCGGGCAACGCTGGACTCCCGCGGCCGCGGCCGCGCTCACCCGTTTCGCCGAGCTCAACAACATCCCGGTGATCCAGGACTGGCGTGCCGCAGACCGAATACCGTTCGACTCACCGGTCAACTGCGGCTGGCTGGGCTACGGCCGCTCCGAATTCGCCGCGAAGATGCTCGACGAGGCGGACGTGCTGGTGGCCGTCGGGGCGGTGCTGACCGACGTTCCCACCGACGGCTACACGCTTCGCCAGTCCCCCGACGCGGTCAACTACCTGGTGACCATCGATGCCAGCCTGCGCGGACACTCCGGCACCGTGACCCGCCACATCCTGGCTTCGCCGGTCGCGTTCGCCGCCGCGATCGACGGCGTGGGTCTGGACCGGGCAGGGACCTGGGACGACTGGCGCCGGTCCGGGCGAGCGGCACAGACGGCTTTGGCCACGCTGCCCGACACCACCACCCTGCCGGCCACTCGCGCCGGCACCGCTCACATGAGCGTCGTCATGGCCGAACTCGTACGACGCCTGCCTCGAGACGTGGTGAGCACCTTCGGCGCAGGAAATCACTGCGCGTGGGCCCAGTGCTACATCCCGACGAACCAGTTTCCCTCCCAGCTGAGCAGCCGGACCGGCGCGATGGGCTACAGCATTCCGGCCGCCGTCGCGGCAGCCAAGGAGAACCCCGAGCGTCTCGTCGTTGCCATCTGCGGTGACGGCGAGTTCCTGATGAACGGCCAGGAGCTCGCCACCGCCGTCCAGTACGACGCGGCGTTGCTGGCGATCGTGATGGACAACGCGCAGTACGGGACGATCCGCGCCCACCAAGAGACCAGCTTCCCGGGCAGCGTCAGCGGCACCCAGCTGAAGAACCCGGACTTCGCCGCGTACGCCCGTGCTTTCGGCGGCCACGGCGAGACAGTGGCCAGCAACGACCAGGCGCCAGCCGCGGTCGAACGGGCGCTCGAGGCGGTCACCCAACAGCACCGCCCCGCCCTCATCCACGTCATCGTCGACCAGCAGATCCTGGTGCCATGACTCGACCGGGCCAAACAGCAGGATGAACTCCACCTGAGTCCGTTTAAGTTCCCCCACCACGGAAGGGACGAACCCGTGAACACCACTCCTCCTTCCTCGTCTGAGTTCTCCGATGACGGGGAAGATCCGGACACCAGAATGGTTGCCGCTGCTCAGGCGTTCGACCCGCGCAAAGCCCGCCGAGCGCTGATCGGCTCCTTCGTGGGCACCGCGCTGGAGTGGTACGACTTCTTCCTGTTCGGCACCACCGCCGCGATCGTCTTCGCCCCGCTGTTCTTCCACGCCGAGGATCCCGCGACGCGGACCATCCAGGCTTTCCTCACCTTCGGCGTCGGCTTCCTCGGCCGCCCGCTCGGTGCGCTGGTTTTCGGCCACTTCGGCGACCGGCTGGGCCGCAAGGGCATCCTCATCGTCACCATCGTGATGATGGGCTCGGCGTCGGCGCTCATCGGTGTGCTGCCGACCTACGCGACAGCCGGAATCGTGGCTCCGATCCTGCTGGGGATCCTGCGCTTCGTGCAGGGCGTGGCGACCGGTGGCGAGTGGGGTGGGGCCACCTTGATGGCTGTGGAGTCGGCCCCGCCGGCGAAGCGCGGCTTGTACGGTGCCGTCGTCCAGCTCGGCTCCCCCGCGGGCACCTTGCTGTCGGCCGGCATCGTCGCCGCGGTGGTGGCGTTGACCGGCGAGCAGTTCCTGGCCTGGGGCTGGCGGATCCCCTACCTCCTCTCGATCGTGCTCGTCGCGATCGGGGTGTGGTTGCGGCTGGCCGTCGACGAGACACCCGACTACCAGGCGGCCGCCGTGGCGGCGCCGGACATCCATCAGCAGATCCCGGTCGTTCACCTCTTCATCCGGATCCCGGGCCGGCTGCTGGTGGGGATCTGCACCTACCTGTTCGGAAACGCCGGGTTCTTCATGCTCACCACGTTCATGATCAGCTACGTCACCGCTACTCTCGGGCTGCCATCGACCGTCATCCTCGCGGCCATCTCGTGGGGGGCGGTCGCTGAGGCCATCGCCGTGCTCATCGCCGGCAAGCTCTCCGACCGGACCACTCCCCCGTTGATGGTCGTGATCGGCTACGTCATCGCGGTCGTCGTCGCCTTCCCGATCTTTTGGCTGGTGGACACCCGCAACACCGCGCTGATCACCTTGGCCCTGGTGCTGGGTCTGGGGTTCGCCTCCGTCGCGTACGCCGCGGTGGGCTCCACCCTGACCCAGCTCTTCCCCATCCGGCTGCGCTACTCCGCGATCGCCTTGTCCGCGAACATCGCGGGCATCGTGGCCGGTTTCATGCCCGCACTGGCCGTTTGGGTTCTCACCGTCACCAACAACAGTTCGACCGGTCCCGCCACACTGCTGTTCCTGATCGCCGCGATCTCATTGGTCGGGTCGATCCTAGCGCGGCGGATGATCATGGCCGACCAGCGCGACGGTCTGCAAGGCGGCGAACCCATCCCCACCGGAGCGCGAGGATCGGGTCAGGCCAGTTGATGAGTTCGGGTCAGGGGGAGCCGGGTGGCCCGGTGGATCTCGACCGGAGCCCCGTCGATGCGGACCGGTTCGGGCTGCTGGCTGACCTCGACCTTCGGGGTGGCGGTGTTGAGGAGCATGTCTGAGCTCGACAGACCGCGGCTGTGCTTGATGGCCGCATATCGGTGACCGGCCGGCAGTGACCGGCGGCTGGCGACATCCTCCAGACAGTCTTCGGCTACGAAGATACGAGCCAGCTCGGACGGGGCTGCGCCCAGGCCACCCCAGTACGGCAGCATGCGTCGTGGTTGAGTCAGCCGAGTGGAGCCCGAACCCGAACCCGATGCCCCCCACACCACGAAGCCGGACTTGATCACCAGCTCCGGTGCTGCGCCGAACCAGGCCGGGTTCCACAACACGATGTCGGCGAGTCGCCCGGGCTGCAAGCTCCCGACTTCCTGTTCGAGACCGTGCGCGACGGCGGGATTGATCGTCAGTTTGGCCAGGTAGCGCAACGCCCGGGCGTTGTTGACGACATCGGGGCCGATCTGGCCGGTGAGCGTCGCGTTGACGTGCGCCAGCTGCCAGGTCCGCCTCGTCGTCTCCGCGATCCGTCCCATCCCCAGTCCGTCGGAGTTGATGATGCTGATCCCGCCGGCATCGTGCAGTCGATTCTCGGCGGCAATGCCGTGCTCACGGATCCGGCTGGCTGCGATCGCCGAGTCGCTCGTCAGCAGGTGGTGTCCTCGGTGCACCGTCATCGTCATCGGACCGAGTTCGGCCACCGTCGACGGCGTCAGCGGCAAAGTCGGTGTGGTCGAGGAGGTGAGTATGTGCGGTTCCCCCACGATCCGCAACAAGTCAGGATGTCCCCCACCCCCCTCCACGTGGTAGGCGTGAACGGTACGCCCGTCGATCGCGGCCAGTGTGTCGCTCAAGAAACCCGATTCGTTCAGGCTGTCGGTATGCAAGGCCACCGGTAGGTCGACCTGATCGGCCAGTCGCAGACAGGTGTCGATGATGGTCGGTGTCGCCCCCCAGTCCTCGTGGACCTTGAACCCGCCGGCACCCGACAAGACCGTCTCTTCCAACAAGTCGGACGACGTCGAGGAGCCGCGGCCGAGGAAGGCGGCATTGACCGGAAAGCCGGACCAGCCCTGGATCAGGGCGTGCAGGTTGTACCGAGGGTTGGCACCCACATCCCAGACCCCGCCGATCCCCATCCCGACGATGGTGGTGACCCCACTCGACAGCGCGGCCGGGACGAGTTCGGCGTTGGACAGATGAACGTGGGAGTCGACTACGCCCGGCGTCGCGATCAGGCCCTCCCCGGTGATCATCGCGGTGGCCGCATCGACTTCGAGTTCGATGCCGGTCTGCAGATCCGGATTGCCGGCCCGGCCGACCGCGACCACCCGGCCGTCCTTG
>JAKDLH010000326.1 GCA_030452945.1 Microlunatus sp.
ACGTCAGCCACGAACTGCTCACCGCTTACCGAACTCAATGGAACTGAACTGAACTGAACTGAACTGAACGGAACTGACAGGAGTCCGCGGAGCGCATGCCTGCCTATGACGTCAAACGTGAGCTGAAGAACCTGTACGCGCCTCGAGACACGACCTGGGCGTTGGTCGACGTGCCCGAGCAGCAGTTCCTGGCCATCGACGGCAGCGGCAACCCCAACACCGCCGCCGAGTACGCCACTGCGGTGGGGGCGGTCTATGGGGTCGCGTACACGCTGAAGTTCGCGAACAAGAAGGAAGATGGCCGGGACTTCGTGGTCGCCCCGCTGGAAGGGCTGTGGTGGGCCGACGACCCGACGGCGTTCACCACCGGCGCCAAGGACAGCTGGCACTGGACCATGCTCATCGGCCAGCCGGACTGGATCGCCGAATCGCTGATCGATGCCGCTCGAAACACCGCGCTGGCCAGGAAGAAGCTCCCGGCCATCAGCGACGTCCGTCGCCTCGTCTTGCGCGAAGGCCTGTGCGCGCAGGTCCTGCACGTCGGTCCGTACGACGACGAAGGACCGGTGCTCGCCGAACTGCACGGCTCCTACCTCGCAGCGAACGGGCTCGACTACGCGGGGCCGCACCATGAGGTCTACCTCGGCGACCCTCGTCGCGCCGACCCAGCCAAGCTCAAGACCATCCTCCGCCAGCCGGTCCGTCCGGCCGACCGACCGACCGCGAACCTGACCGCAGATTTCAAAGGTGACGGCCAGGCAGAGCCCGTAGCCGAGAGCAGCACCAGCCCGCCAAACCGTGGCAGGCTGACCCCGTGGCTGATCGTCTGCAGCTGGATCCGGTCGAGCAACGGGTGCTGGGAGCCCTGCTGGAGAAGCAGCGAACGGTGCCGGACAGCTATCCGTTGTCACTGAACGCGCTGCGGACGGCCAGCAATCAGGCCACCAGCCGGGACCCAGTGGTCGACTACGACGACGCCACGCTGCTGGAAGCGCTCGCCCGGCTTCGGGACCGGGAGCTCGTTCGGTTCGTCAAGCCGACGGGCTTGCGCGTGGTCAAGTATCACCAGCGGCTGGAGGAGCAACTCAGGCTCGACCCGCCGCGCGCGGCGCTGATCACCGCCCTGCTGCTGCGCGGCGCGCAGACCGCCGGTGAGCTCCGGCCGCGGACCGAGCGATTGCACCCGTTCGCCGATCGAGACGCCGTCGAGGTGACGCTGCGGGAGATGGCCGGCGCCGAACCGCCACTGGTTCGCGAGCTGGAGCGGCTGCCCGGTCAGCACGACCGACGCTGGATCCATCTGCTGGGCGGCGAGCCTGCCGAGGCCGCCGCTCCTTCCCCGCCGATCGATCGCGAGGTGGTCCTTGCCGACGGCGCCGGGGCTCGGGATCGCCGGGTTGCCGCCGGCTACGACCGCCTGGCCGAGACGTACGCGATCGCGCTCGGCGGCGACTTCGACCACAAGTCGTTTGATCGTTGGCTCCTGGACCAGCTCGCCGCCAACGCCCCCGGACAGGGACTGGACGTGGGCTGCGGTCCGGGTGAGGTGGCCGGCCATCTCGCCGGTCTCGACATGGAGATCACCGGACTGGATCTGTCGGCCGAAATGGTGGCCCGGGCGGCTGAGCTGCACCCCGAGATCCGGTTTGTCCAAGGCAACTTCGTGCTGCCGCCGATGCCTCGGGGCAGTGACCCGCGTGATCCCGGCTGGGGGCTGGTGACCGCGTGGTATGCCTTCGCTCATCTCGCCGGATCCGAGATCCGCCCGACAATGGCGGGGCTGGTCAAGGTGCTGTGCCGTGGGGGCTACCTGGCCGTAGCCGCCCAGGTCGGCCACGAGGTGCGGCATCCCGGCGAGCTGTGGGGCAGCCCGACCGACCTGGACTTCGTGCTGCATGACCGTGACGAGCTGATCGCGGCGGCGGAGGCGGCCGGTCTGGTCGACATCGAGTGGTATCTCCGCAGTCCGCCGCCGGAGGCTGACACCGAACGGTTCTATCTGGTGGGCCGCCGATCGAGTGCATAGGACAGCTGTCGGTGGGTGGTCCTACCGTGATCAGACAACCTGTGGAGCGCGTTACCACCAGACCACCGCCCGGGAGTTGCCATGGCCGAAGCGGTGATCTCGCCGTGGCTTGGTACGTCTGGGAGGATCGACAGTGCAGTCGGCACGGAAGGCACGATGGCGCAGCAGCAGAAGAGACAGAACCGGCCCAAGCAGTCCCAGGATCCGTACGCTCAGCGCGGCAAGCAGTTGGTCTCGGCTGTGCAACGGCTTCGCGGCTGGGTGGGCTCGGACCCGACCCGCACCCCGGAGTTGGCGGACGCTCTGGTGGCCGTTACGCGCCACCGGCTTCTCGGACACGCGTACACCGTGGCTGCGCCGGAAGCGCAGGAGGCGGTGAAACTGGCGGCCCAGCTGCTGACCGCCAACGGGCCCATCGGACCGTACACCTCCGTAAACGACGCCGCCCGTTACGTCACGGCCGTGGTGCATCTGGCGGTGATCCAGGCCGCCGCTGGGATGGCCGAGGCGGCAGCGGAGTCCATCGGCTCGCTGACCGAGCTGCGGGAGCAACTGAGCGATCTGCCCCTGACCGAGGAACTCCCGGCCGAGACGGTGAGCTGGGCCCTGTGGTGCCAAGCTCGGGGAGCGCTGACCGCCGGCGACGTCGCGCGCGCCAACAGATATGCAGACGCGGCCGTGGCCCGCCTGAACGAATCGGGGCTGCGGGCCGACTCCGAGTGTGCCTATCTGACGATCGATGTGGACCGGGCCTATTCGGACGCACGCTGGGCGGCCGGGCTGGTCGAGGACTCGCTCGCGCACCTGCAGGCGGCGAAGGGCACGTTCGACGACGTGGCGGACGGTCGACTGCAGCAGCCGGGCCGGCTCGCCCCGGCACTGGCGCAGCGGTTGGGTGAGCCGCTGTTCGGGCTTTGTCGCGATCTGGCGGACCGCTTGCTCGACACGGGCGAGATCGACCTGGGTCTGGCGACCCGGCGACAGCTGGTCGAGAACCTGCGGGGGCTGGCCAGCCGGGATGAGACTGTGCGAGTCCAGCTTGCCAGGTCGCTGGCCGATCTGGCCCAAGACTTGCGCGCGCAGGGCCGCACCGAGGAGGCGGAGCTCGTCGACGAGGAACTGGCGGACATTCCGACCTCGGACCGTACGGCTGCGGCCACGCTGGCCGGGTCGGTGATCGCTCGCGGGACGCAGCCCCCCAGCTGGCAGCCGCTGGATGCTTTCGCCGGGTTCGCGACGACCACGACCGACCGGGTTGAAAACGCCGTCGCGGTCGAGGAAGAGCTACGGCGGGACGCAGCGGCGTGGCTGGCGGCCGAGCGGACGCAAGCGCAGCAAAGCGAACAGGATCGGTCGGCGCAGGCCCGCACCGAGGCCGAGCAGCGTGAGGCCGAGCGCCGGGAGAAGGCCCGGGTCGAGGCCGAGCAGGGCGAGGCCGATCGACGACGCCAAGCGCGGATGGCCGCCGAGCGGGCGGAGACCGAACGTCGCGAGGCTGAACGACTGGCCGCCGCCGCGGTTGCGGAGCGCCAAGAAAGCAAGCGCCGACGCGAGGAGCGGATCGAAGCTCACCGGCTGGAGCAGGAACGACTGGAAGCTGAGCGGATCGCGGCCGAGCGCGAGGAGCAGGAACGCCGTGAGGCCGCACGCCGAGCCGCCGATCCGGCCGAGCTGGAGCGACTGGAGCTGGAGCGGCTGGAGGCCGAGTTGGCTGAGTTGGAGCGGGCCGAGGCGGAGC
>JAKDLH010000327.1 GCA_030452945.1 Microlunatus sp.
AGCCCCTCGGCCGCCCGACCCGGCATCCGGGCCGAGGTGCGCACCCGCGGCCCCAATGGGCTGACCACTCTCCGGCCAGAGGCGCGAACGGCCGCCGCCAGCCCGTGCTCCTCGCCGTGCGCCACGGCGGGAAATCCGCCGACCGCCTGGAAAGCTCGCCAGGAAACCGCCAGGTTGGCAGCGTAGACGTGGCGATGCTGTCGGCCGACGATTCCAGCGTCGACGATCTCGGCGTAGACCCGCCGCGCCCCCTCGGGCGCGGTCCACGCGTCAAGATCCGCCAGACCGGCGACCAGATCGGCGCTCTCGCTCCGGGCCGCGGCGAGCAGTCCGGTGATCCACCCGGGCGGGACGATGGAGTCCGCGTCAGTACTGAGGATCCAGCAGCCGGGCGAAAGCACGGGCTCGGCGGACATCGCTGTGGTGATCAGCTCGGTGCGGACCGCACCGACCGGCTTGAGGTCGACGTCCTCGACCAGCAGTCCGTCGGTCCCGGGATGCTCGACCAGCCACTGTCGGACCCGGGCGACGGTCTCGTCCACACAGCGGTGCGCAGCCACCGCGAGTCGCGCCCGGCCGACCACACCGGCTTGCTGGGCGATGATCACCGCGGCCCGCACCGAGTCCAGACAGCGACCGATCGACTCCTGCTCATCGTGCGCCGGGATCGCGACCAGGACGTCCAGCGGGCCGGTCACCGCCGGCCTGCTCGCAGCTCGCCGCCCAACCGGGTCACCTCGGCGTCGAGGTTGAGCTGGGCGACATAGAGTCCGAGGTCGTCCAAGGCATGTCCGAGATCGGGATCAAAGGCCAGTCCGGCCGGTCCTGCCAAGACTCGCACCTCGGCCAACGCGGTCATCACCGCACCGGCTACGACGGCGCGCGACTCCGCACTGATGGCAGCGACCAGCTCTGAGTCCTCGCTGGCGGCTCCCGCGTTCTCACTAGTCGGGTTGCGCTCCATCGGCAAGATCTCCTCCAGCCGCCCCCCGGCCGCCCGGACACAGGTCAGGGCGGTGATCAGCTGCAACCGAGCCCGCCCCAGCCGGGCGTCTTGAGCCGGCGACACCGCGCGACCGCTGAGCATGGCCACCACCACGTCCAGCGTCCGGATCAGACCGCCGGTCCAGACCGCCGCGACGCCGACTCCGCCGGGCAGAAAGGCCGGGCGATGCAGATAGAAGCTGGGCTCACCGACCACGTCAGCGCGCGACACGCTGACCCCGTGCACCATCACCGTGTGACTTTGCGAGACGCGCATGGCCGAGGTCTGCCAGTGACTGCGGTCGACCGGCAGCTCGGCGACGTCGAGGTCCACCAGCAGATGTGTGTCTTGATCGAGCCAGACCGGAACCAGTGCGCGGTCCAGGATCCCGGCTCCGGAGGCGAAGCGAATGATGCCGTCCAGCCGGAGATGATCGGCCTCGGCCACGGCGGCTATCCCGGTCCCGGCCGACCGGGAGGCCCAGACCCCGTATCGCGCCCCCGGCCGCGGCCCGCAGTCGGCCTGAGCCAGAGTCCGGAGCGCGTCGATGTGGCCCTCGACCAAGCGCGCGAGCGGAATATCGGTCGAGCCGAGTCTCAACAGGGCCTCGACCAAACCAGCCCAGTTCAGCTCGGCCCACTCGGCCTGGCTGGCGAGGTGGTCCATGGCCTGTCTGAGATCGTCTCGGCACGGATGATGACGGGAGTATCCGGGCGGCAGCGACCAAGGACCCGCGGTCGGGGTGAGCTGGCTGACCGGATTGGTGCGCGTGGGTGGGCTGGGGTCCATCGTCATCCTGTCGTATGCGTCGGCGCGAGTCGCCGTGTCGTCGGCGGGGAGAATCACCAGCTGGTCGCGGTGATGAGCCAGCATCTGAGGGGGCACCACCGGTCCGAGGTCGGGAGCCAGCGGCTGCAGCTGGGTGACGAAAGCCGCGCAGGCCGAGGCGTACGCGAGGTCGGCGGCCGGATCGACATTCAGCACCGCCAGCCGCCGCTGGTCGGCCACTAAGGTCTCCGGGTCGGACCAGTACGTCATCCAGACTCCGAACTCGATCATCGGCAGCCGCAGCTGTCCGCCGACCTGCTGAGCCGCCCGACCGGCGGCGCGGTGATCTGGATGAGGGTCGCCCCGCCACGGTGCCGCCAGGACCGGCCGCGCGCCAGCGGTCAGCAGCTCATCGGCGACCGCTTGCAGAGCGGTGATGAGATCCGGCTCGGCCGCGGCCAGTCCTCCGTCGGGCAGCCCGAGGCAGTGGCGGCCGGTGACCCCAAGGACATCCAGAGCCTGCTGCCACTCCGCCAGACGACGAGCCGCCAGATCACCCGGTCGGACGGCGACGTGATCCACGCAGGCCTCGCCCGCCGTCGCCACCACGGCGGTCACCGGTCCGATGGTCCGCGACCACAGGTGAATGAGCCGGCCCAGCCCCACGGTCTCGTCGTCAGGATGGGCGGCCAGCGCGATCAGCGGCACGGGCGGACTGCGGTCCAGTCCAGCGACCAGGGTGGCTAGATCGAGTCGCTCCGCGCGGAGCCGGGCCGGGGCCCATACCTCGACGCCGTGGCCAGCCGGCGTGACGTGGGTTACGGGCGAGGCGGCCACCGTGGAGCTCGGTGCCCCGCCCTCGGACGCCGTTCCTCTCATGTGGTGGCTCGAATCAGCACGTCCAGCACGAAGTCGCGATCATCGTGACGCACCGCGGCGGACCAGCCGGCTTCGGTCAGCCAGCCGACTGCCTCGGCGTTGACGTCCGCACCGCTCAAGAAGCCGTCGTGCGGCTGGTGGCGCCAGTGGACGACCGCGATCTCTCCCTCCGGAGCGGCGATCGCGTCGAGCAGGACCCAGAACTGAGACCGGTCCGCCGCCGGCAGGTAGTAGGCGAACTCGGCCACCACGGCCAGCGCCAGACGGCCCGGGCCCGCGACACCGGGTGGCCACCGCGGCGCGGAGGGCTGGCGTAGCGGCGCGACGGTGACGGCCAAGTCCGCACAGCGAGTGGCGGTGAGCTGCACAGCCTCGGGGGAAGCGTCGGTGGCCAGGACCAGGTCGCATCGTCCGGCCAGGCCTGCCGCCAACTCGCCCGTGCCGCACGCCGGATCCCAGGCAAGCGGATAGACCGACCGGGTCAGGCAGGCCAGGACGACACCGAGCTTGCGCTGCTCATAGAAGCTCGACCCCACCTGCCAGGGATCGGGGTCGGACCGGTAAAGGGCATCGAAATCGGGGACCTCTACCACCGAGCCCTCCTGTCTCCACCGGGCTCTGAACGACCCTTCGTTGCGGCACGGATAACAACCCCCGCGAGTTTACATCGAAAGTTAAAGTCGGGGTGCGCCTGGACCGGTCAACGCGGGTCAGCGACGGCTACTGTGAGCCCGGAGGTGCACCGGTGGAGTCCTCGTTCGTCTCGTTGTTCTGGATCGCGCTCTGCGGGGTGATCGCCCCGCTTCTGGCCGGCTTCGTTCCGCGCAAGTTGGTCCCCGAGGTCGTCCTGCTGCTGGTGGCCGGGGTGCTGATCGGTCCGTACGGGCTCGAGTTGGCGCAGACCGGCGAGGCGATCCAGTTGCTCCGCGAGCTGGGCCTGGGCATGCTGTTCCTGCTAGCCGGCTTCGAGATCGAGCTCAACGAGCTGACTGGACGATCGGGTCGGCGAGCCTTGGTCACTTGGGTTTTCTGTTTCGCCGCAGCGCTCCTGCTGGTCTTCGTCGCCGGTCTGAGCGGGCTGCTCACGGCCGAGGTCGCGGTGGCGATCGC
>JAKDLH010000328.1 GCA_030452945.1 Microlunatus sp.
GACCAGGGCACCGCCGATCACGAGGTGCTTCAAAGGGTGATGATCGCCTTGGACATCGAGGAGTCGATGTTGGACAGTGTCGAGGATCGCAGCCGCCAGATCCACGACGCCGAGATCAGGACGCCACACATGATCACCCAGTCCTGCAGTCACCTTGACGAATCGGCGTGGCTGCCAGAGCCGGAACCATGCTCGCAGGAATGTGTGGACTGCCTGGCCGAAGGAACGACCCCCGTTCACCTGCGCATGTGCATAACCTGCGGCTACGTCGGATGCTGCGACTCATCCGTAGGTCTGCACTCGACACGCCATTATCGGGAGACCCGACACCCCGTGATGCGGAGCTTCGAATCCGGCGAAGGATGGCGCTGGTGCTATATCGACGAGTTGCTCGATTGATCCTGCTGTAGGTCCAGTGCCGCGAGCATCAACCTGTCCATCACCACCTCTCCCACCACCTTTCCGCGGGGATCCGTAACGACGATGGGCGAGAATCGCGTGGCCTCCGGTCGGTTGAGCGCGCGTCGCAACGCATCCGGCAACTTTGTCATCGGGGCCATCGCCATTTCACCAATGCCCGAGGAGACACCCAGCCGGGCCAGGTCCCGCGGATGCTGCAGGAGGGACACCAGGCACTCGCTGAGGGCGGCCTCCTCCAGCACGATGCGCTGCTCCAGCGGAACGCGCGCCTGGGGCCACGGTGGCTGGGGTTCGCCCAAGAGGTACCCCTGTCCGAGCGGCACTCGCAGTTGGGCGAGAACCCGCAACTGCTCGATACGTTCGATCCCCTCGACCAGGAGCCACGAGTCCAGTCGGCCGCACAACTCTCCCATCATGGACACCATTGACCGAGTCGCCACCTCAGTGTCGAGATCCGTTACCAGTTTGTGGTCCAACTTCACGATGTCGGGCCGCAGCGCCATCAGTCGTGCGAGATCCGAGTGCCCGGTGCCGGCATCATCCAGCGCCACCAATGCCCCCGCCTCGCGCAATCGATCGAGGGCCTCGACCAAACGGTCAGTCCTCTCTGGCCACCCGCGTTCCGTCACCTCCACCACGACGCGGCGTAGGTCACCGTATTCGAGCAGGGTGGCCACCACGGAATCGTCCAGAAGATCCGGCGGCTCCACATTCAGGGTGAGAAACGTATTGCAGGGCGCGGATTCCCGCAGCGCGAGTGTGGCGTGAATGATGTGGCGCTGCAGCCTTCCTGCGACGCCGAGCATCGTGGCCGCGGCGAACAACGCGTCCGGCCCGATTCCCCAGTGTTTGGGACAGCGAGCCAGGCACTCGTAGCCGGCCACGGAGCCTCGTTCGAGATCCACCAGCGGCTGCACCTCGACCCACAGCAGGTCCTGGTCGTCGAGAATGTGTTGCACCGCCCCGACCGGCGACCGTGGAATGGTGGAACCCGACGGTTGAGATTCGAGGCGCTCATGCTCCTCAACATGGGGACTGACCAGCAATGGAGTCCGCTCGATGGAGAGCTTTTCCGAAACTAGTTGTTGCAGAACGTTCTTTTCTTCCATGAGAATTCTCGCGGAAGCCGGGCTCACCCGTTGACGGTCGTGATCTTGTCAGCGATGACAGACACGAGCGCACCGGGTAACGGATCCATTCCGTGGGCCTCGGCTGCATGCTTCGCCACCAGCTGGAGGATCTCTGCCTCCGAACCCCTGATCTCCTCGTCGCAATCCGGGATGACATCGCCACACCTGAACATCTTCATAGCCACCCCACATCGCGATCTGTCCGTTATGACCATTGCCCACGGTAGCGGAGACCACGCCCTGTTAGCCCGGATCTTGCATGCCTGGTATGGGTGTCGTTCTCGCGGCGTGGAGTTCGCCAGCAGTACCCATTGTGGGGGTTGGGTATGACAGTGCGCCGGGTGTCGCCTCGGTGGGCGCCGGATTCCACGGTTTCCGGGGGGTTTCTGTGCGGTGGTCGGGACGGGGACACGGGCGCTATCCGGGGGCTGGGAAGCGTCGGAGCCGGTTGATCGCGGTGTGGGCCAACTGGGCCCAGGGGGATGTGGCGGCGAGGTGCAGCAGGAGTTGTCGGCCGTGCCGGACCAGCGTTGCGGGCAGGGTGAATAGGCGTAGCCGGAGCCGTTTTGGTTCCCACCGGCGCGCGTCATGGCTGTGCAGGCCCAGGAGTTGGAGCCAGGCGGTCAGCTCGGTGGCCAGGGCCACGATGGCGCACCAGATCCGGTTCTGGTCGAACCCGAACAGGGGCAGGTTGTCTAGCCCGGTGTCTTTCGCGACCCGGATCCGGTCCTCGCAGCGGGCTCGGCGCCGGTGGCGCAGCTCGAGGTCGGCCAGCTGCCCGCGGACGGTGTTGGTCGCGAACGCGGTCACCCGCAGCCCGTCGATGTCGGTGATCCGCAGCTGCGCCCCGGGGTGGGGTCGTTCCTTGCGGGCGATGACCCGCATCCCTTTCGGCCACCCTTTCAGGTCCAGCAGCCCGGTCAGCTCGGCCACCCACGCACCGTCGCGGACCTCGTCGTGGGCATCCAGGGCCGGGGTCCACACCTGCTCCGGGATCTTCGTGAGTA
Organism: Microlunatus sp.; assembly: GCA_030452945.1. Taxonomy (GTDB): domain Bacteria; phylum Actinomycetota; class Actinomycetes; order Propionibacteriales; family Propionibacteriaceae; genus Microlunatus. Next base: position 2,558 of record JAKDLH010000328.1, read on the forward strand.
ACTGCGCGGTGTCCGATGGCAGGGTGAACCCGATCGAGTACGAAAGGCGCCCGCGTTCCAACCAGTCCATCAGCTCATGGGTCCCGCCGGCGCCATCGACCCGGACCAGGATCTTGCGCCCGGCCCGGGCCCCGGCCCGGTACCCGGGAAGCTGGGCCAGCGCCTGGCGGATCACGGTGATGTGATCAGCGGCGGTGTTGGATCCGGCGTTGCCCTTGCGCAGCAGTCCCGCCAACGGTTCCCCGGTCCCGGCCTGCCCGTGGTCCACGAACGCCTCCAACGGGTGAAACCCGAACCCGCGTTTGAACGTCGCCGCCGCTGCCTCCTTCTCGCTGTGGGCGGTGACCAGCGTCGCGTCCACATCGATCACCAGCGGCTTGTTCGCGTTGATGTCGTGATCTGGGGCCCGCTGCCCAGCCAGGCCCCACGCGGCTGCTCGAGCCGATGCCCGCGCGGTGTTGATCGCCCCCAGGACTCTGGTGGCGTCGGTGGCCAGGGCCGCGATGGTACGTGACACCGTCGCGTCGGAGGCGACCAGACCGTACACCCCCGGCTCCGCCCGCAACACCCCGACATCGGCCAGGCAATCCCCGCCCAGCGCTAACGCGATCGCCAAATCCGTCACCACCTTGCCCGGATCGTGCACCGCGGTCGGCTTGCGCCACGGCGCCAACGCCTGGGACAAGGCCCGACCCAGTCCGGTCACCGCGACCGTCTCAGTCAGGAGCACCCCGCCGGCGTGACCGACCGCAGGCACATCAGCCGTGTCAACGTGGACACGCGGGTACAACCGGGTAGTGTGACTCACCTGAAAGGTGCTCCTCAATCAGCGGAAATATGGACCTCGATAATCCACATTCTCGCTGGCCAGGAGCACTTTTCCCTTCCCCGACACCCCACCCCACAAGCCCCCATGAAATCTCCGGGCTAGTAGCCGTTGGCGCACCAGAAAGCGCGCGTCACTTCAGACTCTCCACGGGCTCTTCGGGCCACGTCAGGCCCGCTTGTGAAGGGCGTAGGCGAGTTCGAACTGTTGCCGCTCGTCGAGGGAGTCGGCGAACTGACGGTAGTGGGCGCGGTCTTTGGCGGTGGGCTTCGTGCCGCGCCAGGCGGGTGAGAGGTCGAGGTGGGCGTGGGCGACGTGGACCCACTGCCAGGTCAGTCCGTAGG
>JAKDLH010000040.1 GCA_030452945.1 Microlunatus sp.
GGTGGACGAGGACCACCCGATGACCAACGCCGACCCGTACGGACTGTCCAAGGAGGTCGACGAGCGGACCGCGGCCATGATGGCGCGACGGTATGCGATGTCGGTGGCCGCACTGCGGTTTCACTGGATCGCCTCTCGGTCCGAGCAGTTGGCGGCGATCGAACAGCAGCAGGGCATTCGAGACTGGGACCACGAACTGCGCAACCTGTGGGGCTACGTCGACGTGCGGGACGCGGCGCGGGCCTGCCGGCTAGCGATCGAGACGGCCAAGGCGGAGCCGTACGGTTTCGTCGCGCTGAACGTGGTCGCGGGCGATTCGCTGGCCACCGCGCCAGTCACCGATCTGATTGCCGAGCACGCCCCCGACATCGAGGTGCGCTCACCGCTCGGGTCACGGCAGGGGGCGTACGCGATCGACCGCGCCCTGGAGGTGATCGGCTGGTCCCCCCAGCACTCCTGGCGGGCACCGACGAACTTCCTGGAGACTAGAGTCGCATCCGACCGCGAACCAGGAGGATTCATGGACACCTCACCGACCCCGCCCGACGACGTCGCCGACGCGGACTGGATGGAGCAGAACTCCCCGGCCGATCCGGCCGACGACATCGATCTGGACGCGACCCCAACGGTGCGGGTGCGGCGTTCGACGGTCGAGGCGGACGAAGCCGATCTCGCCGACCAGTCCGCCGCCGTACCGCTCGACGACGACGAGTGAACCGCCAGTCACGGGTGGCGTTCGGCTGACTGAGGTCGTGCGGTAGACACGACCCATGAGTGATCTTCCTCCGACCGTGTTCGTGCTCTACGGAGCGACCGGGGACCTGGCCAGGCGGATGGTGCTGCCCGCATTCTTCGATCTGTACGCCCGCGGCCTGCTGCCGACGCGCTGGAAGCTGGTGGGCAACGGCCGTGGCGACGTCGCCCACGAGGACTTCCGAGGCCACGTGCACGAGGTGCTGACCGAATTCGGAACCGAGCCCACCGACCAGCAGTGGACCGACTTCTCGGCCAACCTGCTCTTCGCCGGCGGCGGTTTCCGGGCCGAGGACGGTGGCGAGCTGCCAGACCTGATCGAGGACACCCGCGACCATCTCGGCGACGATGCCCAGCTCGTCCACTATCTGGCCATCCCGCCGGTCGCCTTCGCCGAGACGACCAAGGCGCTCAAGGAACACGGCCTGGCGACCGGATCCAAAGCCGTCTACGAGAAGCCGTACGGCACCTCGCTGGACAGCTTTCACGAGCTGGACGACTTGGTGCACTCGGCTTTCGACGAGGACCAGATCTTCCGCATCGATCACTTCCTGGGCAAGGAGGCGGCGCAGAACGTGCACATGCTGCGGTTCGCCAACACCATGTTCGGCGGACTCTGGCACCGGGACTTCATCGAGGAAGTGCAGATCGACGTTCCCGAGGACCTGGACATCGCGGATCGGGCCAAGTTCTACGATGCGACCGGCGCGGCCTTGGACATGCTGGTCACCCACCTGTTCCAGGTGGCGGCCGAGGTGGCGATGGAACCACCGTTGACGCTGGCGGCCGAGGACTTGCAGACCGCCCGCGAGTCGGTCATCGCCGCGTTCCGCCCCCTGGACCCGGACGAGGTGGTGCTCGGTCAGTTCGAGGGTTACACCGCCACCGAGGGGGTGGCCGACGACTCCACCACCGACACCTACGTCGCCGCCCGGCTGTGGGTGGATACCGACCGGTGGCGGGACGTGCCGTTCGTGCTGCGGACCGGCAAGCGGCTGGCCGCCGGCGCCCAACGGCTCAGCCTGCTGTTCCGGGCACCCGAGGGGCCGCTGCACTCGGCCGGGAAGCGGCCGGAGATCTTGGCTTTCGATCTCAAGGGCAGCGGTCGGATCATGATGGAGGTCACCGTCAAGGAGCCGGGACCGGGCTTCGAGCCAAACGACATCGACCACATCCTGAGCCTCGACCAGGTGGCCGAGGGATCCATGGCCCCGTATACGTCGTTGATCTACGACGTGCTCTGCGGTGACCGCTCGCTGTTCACCAGCTCGATGGGCCTCGAGCACGCCTTCACCGCCTTCGCGTCGCTGCTAGGCCCGAAGCGGCCGGCCGTTGTCCCGTACGAGCCGGACAGCTGGGGTCCGGCCGAAGCCGACCGGCTGACCGGCCGGTTCGGCTGGTTGCTCGGGCGGGAATGAGGCAGGCTCCGAGTCAGGCCACCACCCGCCGCGACGCCACCAGGTCACCGGCGCTGAAGCCCTCGGCCAGCACGGTCGCGCCGGCGCTTGCCCCCGCGATCGTCACCACCGTGGGGGAACCGGTGATGTCCGGCGACGCCACCGGTCGCCCGTCGGCGTAGACGTCGACCCGGTCCAGCCCCTCGGTGATCAGCGTGACGGTCAGGTCCGACCCGGCCGGTGCCGTGTCGACGACCAGCCGGCGAACCGGCTGCCCGGCCAGGATCTCGCCGGCTCGGTCGAACAGGTCGACGTTGCCGTTCAGCACGTCGGCTCGGGTCATCTGGTGCCGCACGGTGGGAGTGACCCCGAGATCCTCCACCGGTGTGCCGGACAGGGCGCCGACCCGCAGCCCGCGCCGGATCGCCACTCGCATGTTGGTCCCCTTGGGCAGCTGCGCGTACGGCGAGTCCGGCTCGCTGGCCCGGTCGCCGAGCAGCTGGATCAACAGGCCATGGGTCCACACGTTCGCCCCGCCGGCGCCGGTGGCGTCGTCTACCCCCAGGATCGGGCCGATCTCGTGATCGGCCCAGCCCGCCGCGAAGAAGTCGGTGGCTGAGTAGCAGCGGGCGTCGGTGACCAGCACGGCGGGTCCGTGATAGGCCTGACCGATCTCGTTCGCGCCGTTCGTCGGGGTGATCGGGTAGGCCGCCGAGAAAGCGGCACCGATCTCGATGGCCTGATCCAGTGAGGCGAACCAGGGGCCCAGGTCGATGCCTTCGGTGTTGTCCTTGTGCCGTCGGCACAGAGCCAAGTTGAGCGGGGTCGCGATGAACTGCACCGGTTCGGGCACGATCGGTTTCGGCGTCAGGGTCTGCAGGGTGAACTCGCTGGCGTACAGGTGACCGCCGCCGTTGCCCCGGACGTCGACGATCAGCCCGTTTTGGGGCAGCAGACCGATCAGCCGGACGAACTCGTCCCGGAACGCGACCGGGTCCTGCACGGAAAAGGTGAAGATGCGGATCTGGCCGAAGGCGCCGTGGCTGGTGGTCACTGTGCGGGCCCGGAAGACCGACGGCATGGTGGTGGCCACATCGGCCGCGGCGACCGACCGCGGCACCTCCAGGGTGCCGTTGGCGTCGACGGCTGTGTCCAACTCGACGACCTCCGGGTGGTAGAGCAGCTTGCGGGCCCGGGTGCGCTCGTCGGCGTCCAGGTCCACCGCGGCGGCGAGCGCCGGCGTCGAGATCGAGTCCAGGTCGGCCATCGGTGGCAGGTTGGCGCCCACTTCCCAGGCCACCCGGGTCTCGACCGCGCTGCCAGCCGCGTCGAGATAGCTGACGTCGATCCAGTCCTCATCCGGGGGGAGTTGCATCACCAACGGGCGAATGGTCAGCGAGTCCAGACCGCGGGCCAGATTGGCGGCCCGGTTGCTGCCGGCCAGCCGGAGACCGTTGATCTCCACCGCGCGGGCGATCGGCACCCCGTTCCAGTGGGTGACCTCGGTGCCCAGCCCGAAGTCGGGAGCCGAGAAGCCGGTGACCACACTGGTCACCAGATAGTGGTCGGCGCCACCGTCGGTGGCCTTCTCCAAGACGAACGGGAGATAGGCGACTCGGCCGGCGAACGGCTTGGGCAGCAGGTAGTTGGTGTGCAGATCCCGGACGGACATGAAGATGCTCGCCATCTCCCGGTGGAACAACCACTCGGCCTCCATGGTCGCCGGCGCCTGCCGCTGCAGTCGGGTCCGGAGCAGGCGGAGCCGCTGCACCGGGTTGACCGCGTGCATCGCCATCTTGAGCGGCAGATGCACGTAGTTGCCCTCCAGCAACACCAGGGCTTGATCGACGATCAGCTGGCGCTCGGCCAAGGTGAGGCTGCCGGCGCCGGCCAGGAAGTCGGGTACGGCGAGGGCGTCTTCCAGATTGGCCCTGGTGACCGGCTGGTCGGGGGTGGCGGCCGCTGCGCGGTTGCTGCTGGTCATGATCGATTCCTTCCGAGGAGCCGCGTTGTCTGCAAAGAAGTGCGTCGGCAAGCCGCGGAGATACCTCCGGCCGGTCAGTTTCGGTCGCCCCGCACCGCTAGAGGACTGGAAGTGGGAAATACGGGTGACACCTCTAGACTGCCGGGTTAGACTGGTGGTTCGACCAGTAGTCTAGACGATGGAGGCAATGATGAAGGTGTTGATCGTGGGTGCGGGCATCGCCGGTCCGACACTCGCGTACTGGCTGCTCCGGTCCGGGCACGAGGTGACGCTGCTGGAACGATCCCCCGAACTACGTCGCGGTGGCTACGTGGTCGACTTCTGGGGCGCCGGGTTCGAGGTGGCCGACCGGATGGGCATCGTCCCCGAGTTGCAACGCCGCGGCTACTTCCTCCAAGCACGGGCGATCGATCGCCACGGGCACCGGATCGCCTCCCTCGAGCCGTCGGCAATCATGGGGCCGACGCCGCAGTACGTGAGCATCCGCCGGTCAGATCTGGCCACGGTGATCTACGAAGCACTCCACGGAGCGGCGGAGTTGATCCTGGATGACACGGTCGCGTCGCTGACCGACGACGGGGATCGGGTTCGGTGCACGTTCGAGAGCGGGTCGGTTCGTGACTTCGATCTGGTCGTGGGTGCGGACGGGCTGCACTCCCGGGTGCGCCGACTCGCCTTCGGACCGGACGAGACGTTCGAGCGGTATCTGGGCATCGTGGTGGCGGCCTTCGAGGTGCAGGGTTACCGTCCACGCGACGAGCTGATCGCGATGATGTACGCCGAGGTCGGCTTCCAGGCGCTCCGACTCTCCCTTCGCGACGACATCACGCTGTTCCTGCTGTCGGTTGGACACGACGGTCCGGTGCCGACCGACGATCGGACCGCTCAGCAGGCCCTGCTGCGGACCAAGCTGGCCGGCGCAGGGTGGGAGGCGCCAGCGGTGCTGGACCTGATGCCCCGGGCGGAAACGTTCTATTTCGACTCGGTGAGCCAGGTCCGGATGCCGACGTGGACGCGAGGACGGGTGGGGTTGGTCGGTGACGCCGCGGCCTGTCCGTCGTTTCTGGCCGGCCAGGGGTCCGCCCTGGCGATGGTGGAGTCCTATGTCCTGGCCGCCGAACTCGCCCGTTCCAGCGATCATCGTGAGGCGTTCGCCCGCTACGAGCAGCGCCTCGGACCGCTGCTGGTGTCCAAGCAGGACGCCGCACTGGGCCTCGGGGCGGCGTTCGCGCCGAAGAGTAGGCTCCAGCTTCTGGTACGGAACACGGTGATGAGGCTGATGGGATTGCCCAAGGTGCCCGATCTCGTGATGGGCAAGAGTTTCCGAGACGCGGTCGAGTTGCCGCCGCTCACCGCGGCCTGAGGCGTCCCGACCCATGGTCCGACCCCGGTTCGCCAACCTGGCCCCTGAGCAGCAGCAAGCGATCTTGCGCGCCGCCCTTGACGAGTTCGCCACCCACGGCTTCCATGATGCCTCCCTCAACCGGGTGATCGAGGCAGCCGGCATCTCCAAAGGCTCGATGTACTACTACTTCGAGGGCAAGGAGGACCTGTACACCTACGTCGCGCGAATCGAAGTCGAGCGACTGCTCGCTGAGGTGGGACCCTTCTCGGTGCCCAGCCAAGGTGACGCGGACGCGTTCTGGTCGACCCTGGCCGACTACTACCTGCGGTTGATGACGGCCCTCACCGCTTCCCCGCAGCTTGCTGCTTTGATCCGCGGGTGGGCCGCCGCCTCGAAAACCCCCGCCCTGCAAGAAGCGCAGCAGCAACTGGAGCAGGGGATGTGGCCCTGGCTGGTGCAGACGCTGGCGGCCGGCCAGCGCGTCGGTGCGGTGCGCAGCGATCTGCCGGCTGCCCTGCTGATCGCGGTCGTGGTGGGCATGGGGCAGGCGATGGACACCTGGCTGGTGACTCGTGCGCCGGACATCGACGACCTGCCTCGGTTGATCGGCGCGCTGGTCGAGATGATTCGCGGCGCCGTGCGGCCGTAGGTGACCGTGCAGACACGAACCGTGCAGACGCGACGAGCGCCGGCGGTTGGACCACCGGCGCTCGTCGCATGTCGATCAGGTCAGCTCACAGAGGGCGGACCTTGTCGGCCTGGGGGCCCTTCGGGCCGGGGGTGGTGTCGAACTCGACCCGCTGCCCCTCATCCAGCGAGCGGTAGCCGCTGGAGTCGATCGCGCTGTAGTGCACGAACACGTCGGCGCCACCGCCGTCGACAGCGATGAAGCCGTAGCCCTTCTCGCCGTTGAACCACTTCACAGTTCCCTGTGCCATGTCTTTTCCTTACCTGGATCCCGCCACTTGCGGGACTTCCGATGCTGCCGGACGGAAGGACTTGCCAGACGCCCACGCAAACTTCTCTGGGCGTAGCACTGACCACGGCTCAAGAATTGCAACAGCTTGATCAGTGTGTCACAACTCTGCAAGCTTGGGTGCTTAGGTCAGCTTCTCGACGGGAGGTCGGCGGCACCAGCAGCACGGGCACGCAATCGGAGGACGGGTGGCAGAGCGACAGGTGGTTCGGTGGTGCCATGAGTGAGCAGCGACGAGCGATCGTGGTGGGCGCGGGCATCGGTGGCCTGGCGGCGGCGATCGGTCTCCGCCGGGTGGGCTGGGACGTCGTCGTGTACGAGCAGACGGTTGCGCCACGACCGGTGGGGGCGGGGATTTCCCTGTGGTCCAACGCACGTCGCGCCTTGGCGTGGCTCGGGGTCGACGACGCGGTCGGTGCTCATGGTGTCACCCGGCCGGGCGGTGGGGTGCGAACCTCCAGCGGCCGCTGGCTGTCTGACAGCGTCGGGGGGAACCTGCTCACCTCCGAGGAGGTTTCGTTGGTGATGGTGCACCGGGCGGATCTGCACGCGGCCCTGCTCGCCGCGCTGCCAGCGGAGGTGGTGCGCTTCGATTCGGCCGTGGAAAAGATCGAGGAGTCGGCGACCGAGGTGACTGTGCGGCTGGTGGCACCCAACGCGTCCCGCACCGCGACCGCCGACGTCTTGGTGGCCGCCGACGGGGTCTGGAGTGGCTGCCGGTCACAGCTGTGGCCCTCGGCGTTTCGGCCCCGGTACGCGGGATTCACGGCCTGGCGAGGGGTCACCGACGGGTCCTTCCCGCTCGCGACGCAATCGCAGACGATGGGTCCGGCCGCCGAGTTCGGGCTGGTCCAGCTGTTGGACGGTCGGGTCTACTGGTTCGCTACCGGGAACGACCCGGAAGGCGCTCGGACCAGCGACGAGCGCGACGAGGTGCTGGCGCGATTCGGATCCTGGCACTCGCCGATCCGGGCGGTGATCGAGGCGACTTCACCAGCCGCGGTGCTCCGCCACGACATCTACCGGCTGACACGGCCGTACCCCTCGTTCGTCTGCGACCGTGTCGTCCTGCTCGGGGACGCCGCGCACGCCATGCTGCCGAACCTGGGCCAAGGCGGCTGCCTGGCGCTGGAGGATGCCGTCACCCTCGCCCATGCGCTCGACTCGTCGGCCGACGTACCGTCGGGTCTGCGAGCGTACGACGCCGCCCGTCGACCGCGGACCCAGACCGTCGCCGCCATGTCGGACCAGACAGCGAAGCTGGCACAGCTGCGCCACCCGCTGCTGACGACCCTGCGAGCGGCCGCGATCCGGGCCACACCGGCCAGCGTCGTGATCAAGACCCTGCGCCGGGCGACCGACTGGCACCCGCCGTCCTGACACTCTCGGCGCCTTCGGCGGCTTCCAGATCGGCTCCCGATCTGACACGCTCGTTGGCACCATCTCCGACCAGCCGGTCGTGCCAGGACAGCTTCGGCCGGGGAGGTCTCGGTCCAGACCACGAGGAGGCGCACCCGCGTGACCACCCAGATGATCCTCGACTGCGATACCGGCGTCGATGACGCCCTCGCGCTCATCTACGCCGCCGACCAAGGGGCCCGGCTGCGGGCGTGCACCGTCACCCACGGCAACGTGGGAGTAGAAGTCGGGACCCGCAACACACTCACGGTGCTCGACCTGCTCGGCCTGGGGACCGTACCGGTGTACGCCGGAGCGTCCCGGCCGCTGGCGCAGCCGCTGGAGACGTCGGAACACGTGCACGGTCAGGACGGTCTCGGCGACGCCGGCGTCGAGCCGTCCACTCGGCAACCGACCGGGGACCTGGCGGCGGTGGAGATCGTCCGGTCGGTGCGGGAGGCACCGGGCGAGCTGACCCTGGTCGCCATCGGCCCGCTCACCAATATCGGGCTGGCGCTGCTGCTGGAGCCGCGGCTGCCGGAGCTGGTCTGCGGCATCGTGTTGATGGGCGGTGCGGTCGGCGTGCCCGGGAATGTCACCGAACTCGGCGAGGCCAACATCTGGCACGACCCCGAGGCGGCCCAGTTGGTCCTCGACGCGGCCTGGGACGTGCTGGTCGTGGGCCTGGAGACCACGATGGCGGCACCGATGCCAGATGAGGTGCTGCGCCGGATCGAGCGCAGCGCCGATCCTCGGGCGCGGTTCGCCTGGGCGACGATGCAGGGGTACCTCGACTCCTACGAGCAGACGCTGGGTCGCCGCACCTGTGTCCCGCATGACGCGCTCGCGGTCGCGCTGGCGATCGACCCGGACCTGGCGACGTACCGCTGCGTCGAGGCGTTCGTGGAGACCGGCCGCGGCCGCACGCGCGGCGCGCTGGTCGGGGATCTGCGCCGGTCTGTGCCGGTGCCGTCCGACCCGACCGCGCCGGGAGTGATCAGGATCGTCGACCGGTTCGACACCGACGAGTTTTACCGCCGGGTGTTGGCGAGTCTGGGCGCCTGAGGTCATCGGCCGAGGCTCTAATTCTCTCTCGCCACTTGAACGGAAGACCTTGGGTTTTCACCTAGATTTCGAACATATGTTCGAGTAACTCGAGTCATGAGCGCGGACGCCACTACCCCTGGGTCAGCAACGGCACCGCTGCGGGCCGCGTTGGACGGATTCGCGACCGGGCTACAGCACCTCATCAAGGTTGTCGACGACGGCGCCCTGAACGATCTGGGGACGCACTCGCTGATGGAGTTTCTGCAGGATTTCGAGCAGATCCGCAACATGATGCCGGTGATCGACGGGGCCGCGATCCAGTACGGCACCGAGCAGGGAGTCCCGGGGGTGCTGTGCCAACGCACCATGACCCAGGTGCTGCTGAATGGGCTGCGGCTCTCCGCCGGGGAGGCGTGTCGCCGGGTCAAAGCCGCGGAGCACCTCGCCGACCGCCGGTCGATGATCGGGGAACCGTTAGGACCGTTCCGGCCGCATCTGGCCCAAGCCCAACGCGACGGAGAGATCACGCCGGAGCAGGTGACGGTGATCGACGGCGCCCTACGCAAAGTCGACCATCTCGACCCCGCCCAGGTGGACGCCGGCGAGAAACTGCTGGTCGATAACGCCGCCAAACTCGACGTCTCGACGCTGCGGCTGGTGGCTCAGCAGGTCGTTGACGCCATCGATCCCGACGGCACTCTGCCCGAGGAACGAGAGCATCATCGGCGCCGATTTGTGCATCTGAGGCAGCGAAGCGACGGGTCCTGGCACGGTGAGTTCCGATTGACCCCCGAGCTGGGGCAGAAGCTCCAAGCCCTGCTGGAACCGTTGATGCGACCGAAGACGACCCAAGGGCGGATCGCTGCCGATGACGATACCGAGCTCAACCGGAGGACCGTCGACCACGACGATCGGTCCCAGGGTCAGCGTCGCCACGACGCGCTGGAGGACGCAGTGGATCGGCAGCTGCGGTCCGCCGATCTGCCCGAGAGCGGCGGCACCCCTACCACGCTCCTGATCCATCTCAGCTACCAGGAGTTCATCAGCGGTCAGGGCACCGGCCGGTACGCAGACGGGACACCGGTCTCGGTCCGCACCATCGCCGAACTGGCCGGTGAGGCCGAGGTGGCCTGGTGCGTCAAGAGCCGGACCGGTGCTGTGCTCCAGCTGCATCGCAGCCGCCGAATCGCCAGCCCGGCGCAGACGTTGGCGTTGATCGCCCGGGACGGTGGCTGTTCGTTCCCCGGCTGCACCACCCGACCCGAATGGTGCGAACGGCACCACATCGTGGCGTGGCAGGACGGTGGGTCAACAAACCTGGACAACCTCACCCTGCTGTGCCGCTACCACCATCACAACTTCGAGCAACGCGGCTGGACGTGCCAGCTCAACCCCGACCGGCTCCCGGTGTGGATCCCACCACCGTGGATCGACCGCCATCAGCGACCGATCCTCAACCCTCGGATCACGATCAGCAACTGGGATCCGCAAGACCCGCTCGACCTGGCCTGAAATTCGACCAGTCGCCAAAAGCTAGCGGGCCGGATGGAGAACGGCCTTGATGTCGCTCTGGTCGACGGTGTGAATCGCGACGGCCCCCTTCGACTTCATCGAGCCCACCGCGAGGCGCTCGCCACCCACCGTGCCGAGGTAGATCTCCACATAGCCTTCGCGCCAGAACACGTCTCCGGGCTGGGCGTCGGCCGCGTCGATGTTCTTCGCCCGCTGCTGCTGCTCCTCGGACTGGTGCGGCAACGGGACGCCGGCCGCCCGCCAGGCCGCGGCGGTGAGACCGGAGCAGTCCCAGGCGTTCGGTCCGTCGGCGCCGAACTGCCATCGATCACCGACTTGGTCGAGTGCGGCGTTCAGCACTTTGCCTGCCCGGCCGGTCGGGATCGGCACCAGGTACGCCTGACCCGAACTCGGGTCCGACACCGTACGCATGCTGTAGATCTCTTGACGGGAACCCCCCGTTACCGGGGTCATCGTCCCGGACACGCCCGTCGCCGGTGGATAGGTCACTAGCACCGACGAGTGATCCGAGCCGTGCTTGTCCCCGACGGTCTGCTCCGACGGCGCCCGGTTCGACCAGACGTAGTCGAGGCGGGTCTTCTTGCCGATGGTGGCGTCGCCCTCCAGATACTGCCAGTTGGGCGTCAGGCCGTGATCGCCCATGGTCGCGACCGGGCCGGCGTCGCGGTCGTAGTTCACGTTGCAGTCGCAGGTCACGTAGACCGCGGAATCGCTGGCCTGGAAGCCGTCCACCAAGGTGGTCAGGGTGGCGAGCTGCTGGCGGTAGAGCGCGACCCGGCGGTCATTGGTTCGCTTGCTGCGGTTGTACGCGCCGACGAGCAGGTGAGTGTTCACGGCGTAGACCGTTTCGGAGGTGGCGTTGTCCCGGAGCTGGACCCAGTTGATCCACTTGTCCTTGGTCCTCTCGGTGCCCTTTCCGCCGCGACGCTCGACCTTTTGACCGGCAGAGAACGCGCGCACCCGGCCCTGATCGATCGCGGTGTACTTGTCGGAGCGGTAGAAGATCGGCACCGCCGTACGGTCGGTGCTCATCGTGAAGCCGGCCGCGGCCCGGGCCGCGGTCGCCCGATCAGACGGGCTGCCCATCTCCTGGAGACCGAACACGTCCGCGCTATTGGTCAGCTGGCGAACGCCTTCGGCGATCCGGCCCTTGGCGTTGCTGGCCAGGACGTTCCAGGTCGCGACCCGGATCTCGGAGCTTCCGGTGACCTCGACGCAGTTCGTGTTCGTGTTCGGGTTGGCGGCGGTCTTCCGCAAGTACCCCTTGTAGCTGCCGGAGTTGTAGACCGACCAGGGCTTCCACGAGCCCTGCCCGTCACCTTTGCTGCCGTCTGCGGCGTCCCAGACCTGGTAGGCCATCCAGGCGTTGTCCGCCGGCTCGCTCCAGTCTCGCGTCCGCAACAGCTTCTTGTGCACCGAGTTGATCTGCCAGAGCCCGTAGTTGCCGCCGGCCGCCTTGTTGACCGCGGTCGGGTTCCAGGAGGACTCCGCGCCCGCGACGGCCGTGGCCATCGCCACCTGGTCAACGGGGAACCACCGCGCGGCGGCCTTCGCGGCCGTGGACTCCCGGTTGCTCTTGGTGACGGGAAGTGAGTTGGCGGCCGTCACGCACTCGCCGTTCGGAGCCGCAAAGGCCTGCTGGGGCTGGACTATCGCGATGAGACCGGAGAGCGGGAGAGCCACGGCGAAGGCGGTGGTGATCGACGCTGCGGCTTTGGACCAAGTCCGCAGGATCGATTGGCGGCCACCACCACGGCGTGGTGATCGACGCGTGCGGTTCTCGCTGGCCGTCGACATCGTTCCCTCGCCCATGGCGCCTTCCTGCTCGGCGCGATGCCTACGCATCGGTCGCCTTCATGACCCGAGGACTGGGGCTCACCGGGCTCGGAGTCACTGTCCTCAGGTACAGAGGATAGGTGATGCACGTCTCGGACGGGTACGGGTAGGAAGAAATAGTCCGAGGGTTGGCCCAACGGTCTTCGACTCGACTGGAGCCGGCTGCGCGAGAGACTGACCACTATGGTCAGGGACATGGTGGAGGAGCAGTTCCCGGCGGCTCAGTTCCGGGTCGGCCACACCGAGCGCGAGGCCGTCGCGGCGATCCTGCAAGAAGCCGCCGCCGACGGTCGACTCGGGATGGATGAGCTCGACGAACGGCTCGAGGTGGCGTTGCAGGCCAAGACGTACGGCGACCTCGAACCCCTCGTGGCGGATCTGTCTGCGGAGCTGCCGTGGCGCTCGGACCGACGGCCGGCCCCGGTGCAGGCGCCGCAACCGCTCCAGGGACCAGCACCGCCGGGTTATTCCCGGGAAGATCCGCTGCGTTTCGACGCCGGGGTCAGTTCAGAGAAGCGCGACGGTGCCTGGGTCGTGCCGCCGTTCCTGCGGATCAGTTCCGGCGTGGGCTCGGTGAAGCTCAACTGCCTGCAGGCCACCGCCGCGGCTTCCGTCATCGACGTCGAGGTCATCGCCGGTGCGGGCTCGGTGGTGATCGTCCTGCCGGTCGGCTGGGCGGTGGACGCGGACCGGCTGGGAAAGGCGATGGGCAGCAAGACGATCAAGGTGCCGCGCACTCCGTCAGCGGGCCAGCCGCTGCTGGTGCTCTACGGCAACGTCGGCTTTGGGTCACTCAAGGTGCGCCCTGCCTCTGGTCGTGAGCAGCGTCGGATCGACCAGCAACGGTCGTGATCTCGGCCTAGCAGGAAAGCCACCCGAGGCCCCGAGCCAGCGTGGCAGCCTGGTGTTATGTCCTCGACCCGCACGACTCATCGCCGCTCACCCAATCCGGGCGGGGGCTCATCTGACGGCTTGGCCCACGCCGCTCTCGGTCGGCTGCGGACCGCTCGGGAGGGCGCACGGATAATCGGCGGCATCTATCGGGATCGAGCGGTGCAGACGTACGCCGCCCGGGTGCGGCGAGATCCGCTGGCCCGGCTCCACCTGCCGGCCGCTCAGGATGACCCGTACCCGATCTACGACCAGATCCGGGCTCGCGGGCCGCTGAGTAAGACCCGGCTGGGCGATTACGTCTCAGCTAGTCACTCAATCTGTACGGAGGTGGTCCGCAGTCGTAGCTTCGGGGCGTTCGACACCGAACCCGCACCCGGTGACCCTAGTCCGCGCGAGATGCTCGACCTGTCCCTGCTGCAGCTCAACCCGCCCGAGCACACCCGGCTGCGCCGACTGGCGGCGCCCGCCTTTACCCCTCGCCGGATGGTGGCCTACGAGGCCCTGGTCGAGCAACGCATCCATCGACTGCTGGACGCTGTCGACCCGGCGGCGGGGTTTGACCTGGTACGCGACTTCGCCGCCCCGCTGCCGATCGCGGTGATCAGCGAGCTGCTGGGGGTACCGGACGTGGACGAGGCGGAGTTCGCCGGCTACGGCTCTACCCTGGCCACCGCCTTGGACGGACTCCAGTCGATCGGCCACGTGCGACGACTGGTCACCGCCCAGCGACGGCTGTATCGGGTCTTCGAGGACCTGTTCGAGCGGCGGACCGCTGAACCCCGCGACGACTTGGTGTCGACCTTGCTGGCCAAGCAGTCCGAGCAGGCCGACCAGATCACCCCCGCGACGTTGAGCGCGCTGTGTCGGTTGCTGCTGGTGGCTGGCTTCGAAACCACGGTGAACGCGATCGGCAACGGCGTTCGGGCCCTGCTGGCTGATCCCGAGCAGTGGCGGCTGCTGGTCGAAGATCCGAGCCGGGCACAGGCGGCGGTCGAGGAGGTGCTGCGCTACGACCCGCCGGTGCAACTCACCGGCCGCGCCGTACTCACCGACACCGAACTCGCCGGCGTGGCGTTGCCGTCCGGCCGAGCGGTGGTGTTGCTCTTGGCCGGAGCAAACCGCGATCCGGACGCCTACGACGACCCGAACCACTTCGACCTGACCCGAACTCCGGGTCCGGAGCATCTGGCGTTCTCCGGCGGCATCCACTACTGCCTGGGCGCGCCGTTGGCCCGGCTGGAGCTGGCCGCCGCCCTTCGTGCGCTGGCCCTGCGGTTGCCCGACCTGCGGTTGGCCGGGCCGGTACGGATGGCGCGAGGCACCGCCATCCACGGTGCCGTCTCCATTCCTGTGAAAGCTTGACGAGCACGTGCACTTCGGCCCCTGACGGCGAATGAGGACGCTGACGGCGGGTTGGTGGTCACCGTGGCGGAGGATACGAGATTCGAACTCGTGAGGGCGTGAACCCAACCCGCTTTCCAAGTCCGCGATTGTGTGTTCGCCACCGCTCTGTACCCCGTTCCGAGCCGCGATTAGAGTCCGGGGATGGCGCAGGTGAACGAGGGTGGACGGAGGCAACTGAGACCAAAAGTGAGACCGCCACCAACCTCCTGCTTGCAAACGAGACCTGGCACGCCGGGCTGTGGCCGATCTGAGGCTTGGTGCGTCCGGGAATGTGCGCGCGAGTCCTGGGGCGAGCACAGCCATCGTCACTCAGTTGGTCACTCAACAGGCCTGTGATGCCCGGCGCGGTCAGCTCCCAACGAGACCGCCTAATTACAAGGTCCATGCTGGGGGTCCGCAAGCGTCTGCTGACGCCTCAATCGACCCGCGCGGTCCCACTTCTGGCGAGCGGTCTTTCGGTCGCAGCGCCTGAGCAAGCTTCAGCTCGCGAGCCGCAGTGCCGCGTCACGATGGACACCCCTCACTATTCTTCGGGGGCCAAGGGCATGATCGCCAAGGCACGGTTCTCATGCGATACGAGCGCGAGCCAGGTCTATGTTAGTAATAGTGTCGGAATCAAAGGACCCTGCGACAAGCCTCTACCAAATGGCGTGCCTGATCTGGATTGGGATAACGGCAAGTACGGGTGCAAGCAATCTGCAGCAGCTGGCTACAGCACAGTAACGGTGAAATCAGGAAAAACGGAGACCCGCTACGCGCCGGCTTCCGGCCAGCCTGGCCTCAAAAAAGTGACTGGAAAGTACTACCGAGCGTACGTGTTCTACCGATATAAGGGCAGTGAGCAGTATCGGTTCTACAAGTTGTCCGCCTCATTCAAAGCCTAATTGAGGCGGCTCATGAATGAGGCGGCTCTTCTGTGAGCCATACAACACCAACCCCAGTGCCATCAGAGTTAAGCACGCCAACTGAGTGTCCTGAGCCATCCTTTGCTGACCTGTCCTCAGCCCACTCCAAGACCTCGCCGACAAAGGCATTCGACACGTTGAATGCCTGGGTTGACTTTAGTTCACCCTCGTATTTCCAAAACAGCACCCGAAAGGTGGGCAGCGCGATCTCCCATGTGGTAGTCCGCTCGTCGACTTCCTGTTCTTTCATCTGCCGATGGTAGCGTCGCCCGAGTCAGGCTGGCGCAACCTGTCCCAGGATTTGGCGCACGTTCGAGGGCGACGGATGATTCTGGTGGTCGATCACCGGACCGCGCGTTAGTGCAGGCGGGCGTGACAGGTACCGCGACGGCCCGACGCGACCGGCGCCGTGTGCTCTCGCTCAGTGTCGAAATTATGGATCAGAAGGTCTGCCAGTCGAACTGACAGTCAGCGGAACGCTCGGCACCCGGTTCGCCCGAACCGGACACCCCTAGACGGTCCGCAGCGACAGCTCGTTGGCGGTCGCGGGGCCAGCCAGAGAGTTCGGGACGAAGAAGTCGCTTGACAGCAACCGTGACAGCAACGCGGCAGGCAACCAGTCAACATCGGCATCGTGACCGCGGTGCTGGCCGCGTTCGCTCACTTGACCGGCACCGGTCAGGTCCAGACAGCGGAGGCGGCGTGATGAGCGTCGTCGGTGCAGCAGTGGTGCTGGGCGTGTTGGTGCTGCTGCTGGTGAAGCTGAAGGCCGTCCGGCTGCCGTCGGCGCTGGTCTGCATCCTGTTCGGACTGGTCCTCGGCCTGACCTCAGTCGGCGCGATGGCCAACCGTGGCCTGACCTCGGTGGGCCAGTGGATGAGCACCCAGCTGGGGGGGCTGTGATGCCCGGCACGGGCGGGGTGCGGGTCGATGAGCCGTACCGGCTGCGGGCCGACACGATCCGCCTCTCGGTGTGGGCGGTGCTCGCCGGCTGGATCCTCCGCCGTCTCGGACGGCTGCTGCTGGCGCTGGTGAGATCACCGGCTCTGCTGGCCGCCATCGGGCTCACTTGTTCGACGGTGTGGGTGTTTCATTTGCTGGGTCCGGTACCGGTCGGTGCGGCCGGGGTGGTGCTGATCCTGATCGGGCTGGGGTGGCGGTGGCGGTGGCCGGACGGCTTCGACCGACATGTCCGGCTCCGGGTCCGGGGATGGCGGCGAGGGACGTGGCTCTACCGTCGGCTGTGGGTGAGCGCGGCCACTTCGTGCGGGCTGAGCCGTGACCGCACGAACGGGATAATCGTGGTGCCCTCGATCGTGCGAGTCCGGGCCACATGTTCGGTGGACCGGGTCCTGGTGCGGATGCTGCCCGGTCAGACCCTGGATGACTACGCCACCACCAGTCCCCGGCTGGCGCAGACCTTCGGCGCGCAGGAC
>JAKDLH010000329.1 GCA_030452945.1 Microlunatus sp.
ACGAACAGACTGAGCGTCGCGATCCGTCCACCCCGCCACCACACCGGCTGCCACCACGACATGCCGACAACGTAGCCCCGGTTCGTGGGCGGATACGCTCTCAATCGACATGTCCGACACCCTCGAGCGCCCGGCGAGCCGCCTTCCCGCCGTCATCCGGGCGCTCCGTCCGCGGCAGTGGGTCAAGAACCTGCTCGTCGTTCTCGCTCCCCTGGCCGGTGGTCGCCTGTTCGAACCGGCGGTTGTGATCGGGGTAGCGCTGGCCTTCGTGGCCTTCTGCCTGGTGAGCTCGGCGGTCTACCTGCTGAACGACATCCGCGACGTCCAGGAGGACCGGCTCCACCCCAAGAAGCGGTTTCGTCCGATCGCCGCCGGCGAACTGGCCGTGCCGGTGGCCGCGGTGCTGGCGGTGGTGTTGGGGATTGCCGGACTGGCCCTCGGATTCTGGGTCGACCTCGCCTTGGGAATCACCCTCGCGGTTTATGTCGTCATTCAGGTCCTCTACTCCACCGTGCTCAAGCACTTGCCGGTGATCGACTTGGCCGTGGTGTCGAGCGGGTTCCTGCTCCGGGCCATCGCCGGCGGGGTGGCCGTCGCGGTGCCGTTGAGTCAGTGGTTCTTGCTGGTGGCGTCGTTCGGCTCGCTGTTCATGGTGGCCGGCAAGCGGTACTCCGAGCTGGTCTCCCTCGGCTCCGAGGCCGGGACACGCCGAGCGCTGGACCGCTACTCCGAGTCCTATCTCCGATTCAGCTGGCAGCTGGCCGCGGTGCTGGTGGTGATCTCGTACAGTCTGTGGGCCTTCGAGAACCGCACCGATCCGCCGCTCGGCGTACCGTGGACGGCGGTCTCGATCGCACCGTTCACCTTGGGAATGCTGCAGTACGCCCTCGAGGTGGACACCGGGCGGGCCGGTGAACCCGAGGACGTCGTCCTACACGACCACGTACTACAAGGGTTGGGAGCGATTTGGTTGATCATCATCTCGATTGCGGTGTTCGCGTGAGCACCCCGACGAATCCACCGACACAGCAGTTGCTGGTCGAACTGCACGGCTGGGGCCGCACCGCCGGCACCCGGTCTCATCTCGCCCCGATCGACTCTGTCGCCGGTGCGGTGTCGACGCTTCAGCAGGTTGGGGCGCGCGGGGTGGTGGCCCGCGGGCTCGGACGCTCCTACGGTGACGCCGCCCAGAACGCCGGTGGGATCACACTGGATCTGACCGGGCTGAACAAAATCCTGCGCGTCGACGCCGAGTCGAGCGAACCGACCGTGATCGTGCAGTCCGGGGTCAGCATCGACACTCTGATGAAGGCGCTGCTGCCCTTCGGTCTCTGGGTGCCGGTGCTGCCCGGCACCCGGCAGGTGACGATCGGCGGCGCGATCGCGGCGGACGTGCACGGCAAGAACCACCACACTCAAGGCAGCTTCGGCAACCACGTCCGCTCCCTGGACCTGCTGACTGCCGATGGTCAGCTACGAACCGTCGCCCCCGACGGCGACGACCCCGAGCTGTTCTGGGCGACCGTCGGCGGGATGGGTCTGACCGGAGTCATCCTGACCGCCACTGTCGCGGTGCAGCGAACCGAATCCGCGTACTTCCTGGTCGACACCCAGCGCTGTAGTGACCTGGACGATCTGCTAGCCGCGATGAGCACCGGGGACGAGGACTACACCTATTCCGTCGCTTGGTTCGACGCCGTCACCCGGGGCAAGCACCTCGGTCGCGCCGTCCTCACCCGCGGCGACAAGGCGCGGATCAGCGACCTGCCAGCGAAGCTGCGCGCCGACCCGTTCAAGTTCGTCGCGCCGTCGTTCGGCACCATCCCGGAAATCTTCCCCAACCGGATGGTCAACGCGGCGACGGCGAAGGCGTTCAGCGCGGCCTGGTTCCGCAAGGCGCCGAAGGACCGGGTCGGCGAGGTGCAGAACATCACCACCTTCTTCCACCCCCTGGACATCGTGGCGGAGTGGAACCGGGTCTACGGTCCTGGAGGCTTCCTGCAGTACCAGTTCGTGGTCCCCTTCGCCGAGGTCGAGACCTTCAGCCGGTGCGTGGAGCTGATCGTCACCTCCGGGCACCTGTCCTGCCTCAACGTGCTGAAACGGTTCGGGCCCGGCAACGATGCGCCGCTATCCTTCCCCATGCCGGGGTGGACCCTGACCGTGGACCTGCCGATCAGGGACGGTCTGGACCGGCTTTGCCACGTCCTCGACGAGCAGGTGCTCGCGGCCGGCGGCCGGGTCTACCTGGCCAAGGACTCCCGGCTCAGCGCCGCCACCTTCCAAGCGATGTATCCCCGGCTCGACGACTTCCTCGCGGTCCGACGCCGGGTCGACCCGGACCAGCGGTTCACCTCCGACCTCGCCCGGCGACTGCGGCTGTGAATCCGATCCCCGGTCCTCGCCAGCCTGGCCCTCGCCACCCTGATCCATCCGACCGACCCAGGAGACTCGCATGATCGACGCCCTCGGCAACCCCCAGTCGCTGCTGCTGCTCGGCGGGACCTCCGACATCGCGTTGGCGATAGCGCGGCGGTACGCGATCGGACGAGGGCTGCGAGTCGTGCTCGCGGCCCGGCCGACTCAGCGACGCCGAGACGCGGCTGCCGACCTGGCGACGCTGGGCTGCGAGGTGACCGAGGTGGATCTGGAGGCGCGGGATCCGGGCTCGCACGCGGCGACCATCGAGGCCGCGTTCGGCGGTGGCGACATCGACATCGCCGTGGTGGCGTTCGGCCTGCTCGGTGATGCCGAGCGCGCCTGGACCGATCCCGACGCCGCGCTGGAACTGCTCGAGGTCAACTACACCGCCCCCGTTCACCTCGGTGTGCTGTTGTCGAACCGGATGAGGGCCCAAGGGCACGGCCGGATCGTCGCCCTGTCCAGCGTCGCCGGCGAACGGATTCGGCGATCCAATTTCATGTACGGGTCCACCAAGGCTGGTCTGGACGGGTTCTATCTCGGACTCGGTGAGGCGCTGCGTGACTCCGGCGTCGCCGTACTCGTGGTCCGGCCCGGTTTCGTCCGCTCCAAGATGACCAGTGGTCTGGACGAAGCTCCGCTGGCGGTGTCGCCGGAAGACGTGGCCGACGCGGTCGTGTCGGCGGTCAAGAGCCGCAAACAGCTGATCTGGGTGCCGGGTCCGATGCGGGCCGTCATGTCGGGGCTACGCCACGTGCCGCGACCGATCTTCCGGAAGCTGCCGATCTGAGGTTTGATCCCACGCCGCTGACCCTGCCCGACAGCGCAGTTTTCGACCACCCGGCCAGAACTTGCCGTTCACGCCGGTCTTTCCCCACAGTTTTCGACCACTCGGTCAGAACTTGCCGTTCCAGCCGGTCTTCCGCCACAGTTTTCGACCACTCGGCCAGAACTTGCGGTCCCAGCCGGTCTTCCGCCACAGTTTTCGACCACTCGGCCAGAACTTGCGGTCCCAGCCGGTCTTTCCCCACAGACTTCGACCACCCAGCCAGAACTTCGGTTGGTCAGCCGCATTGCTCGAGCGCTCGCTGAGGGGAAGACGGAGGCGATGCTGCGCAACCGCTCGATGCCTGATGACGCGCTTGTACAACGCCACGGACTTTTCCGGCCGGGCGTGGGTGTTCAGCCAGTCGGTGGCAGATGTCGATCCGAGCGACTGGGGCGCAACCACCGGTTGAGTTCGCCCATC
>JAKDLH010000330.1 GCA_030452945.1 Microlunatus sp.
CGGCGCAGCGCTGCGGGCCCTGCTGGACCTCGGCGCCAAGGAGGTTGCCGTCCTCCGCGACGGCAACGAGACCCGGATCGGGGTCGACCAGCTCCGGGTCGGGGACGAGTTCGTGGTCCGGCCCGGGGAGAAGATCGCCACCGACGGAGTCATCGTGGCCGGCCGCAGCGCCGTCGATGCCTCCATGCTGACCGGGGAGTCGGTGCCGGTCGAGGTGGGCGAGGGCGACACAGTGGTCGGGGCGACCGTCAACGTCGGTGGTCGGCTGCTGGTCCGGGCTACCCGGATCGGCGCCGACACCCAGCTGGCGCAGATGGCCCGGCTGGTGGAGGCCGCGCAGTCCGGCAAGGCCGACGTGCAGCGTCTCGCCGACCGGGTCGCCGGGGTGTTCGTGCCGGTGGTGATCGGCATCGCCGTCGCGACCCTGGGCGGCTGGGTCGGCGCTGGATACGGCTGGGAGGCCGCGTTCACCGCCGCCGTCGCCGTGTTGATCATCGCCTGCCCCTGCGCCCTGGGTCTGGCCACCCCGACCGCGCTGCTGGTCGGCACCGGCCGCGGCGCCCAGCTCGGCATCCTGATCAAGGGCCCGGAGGTGCTGGAGTCCACCCGCAGGATCGACACCGTCGTGTTGGACAAGACCGGCACCGTCACCACCGGTGTGATGACTGTGCACGACGTCACCTCGGCCGCCGGGATCGACCCCGTGCAGCTGCTGCAGCTTGCCGGTGCGGCCGAGTCCGGCTCCGAGCACCCGATCGGCCGTGCGATCGCCAAGGCCGCCAATGACCGGGTCGGGCCGCCGCCGGCGGTGCGGGACTTCGCCAACGCCGTGGGCCGCGGCGTCACCGCCACCGTCACCAACGGCGACCGCGACTACGAGGTTTCGGTCGGTCGGCCGTCGCTGATGGCCGACCGTGGCCTCGAGGTCGGCGCCGACCTGGAGGCGGCCCGGGCGGCCGGCGAGCAGGCCGGGCGAACCGTGGTCCTGGTCGCCTGGGACGGCACAGTCCGTGGGCTGGTGACGGTCGCGGACGGGGTCAAAGACACCAGTGCGGAGGCCGTCGCCCAGCTGAAGCGGCTGGGCCTGACCCCGGTGCTGCTGACCGGTGACAACACGACCGTGGCCCGGCAGGTCGCCGCCGAGGTCGGCATCGATCGGGTGATCGCCGAAGTCCTACCGCAGGACAAGGTCGCCGTGATCGCCGACCTGCAACGCGACGGCAAGGTCGTGGCCATGGTCGGCGACGGCGTCAACGACGCCGCGGCGCTGGCCCAGGCCGACCTGGGCTTGGCGATGGGCACCGGTGCCGACGTGGCCATCGAGGCCGCCGACCTGACCCTGGTTCGTGGTGACCTCCGCGCCGCCGTCGACGCCATCCGGCTGGCCCGCCGCACCCTGACCACCAT
Organism: Microlunatus sp.; assembly: GCA_030452945.1. Taxonomy (GTDB): domain Bacteria; phylum Actinomycetota; class Actinomycetes; order Propionibacteriales; family Propionibacteriaceae; genus Microlunatus. The sequence goes on from JAKDLH010000330.1 coordinate 1,408, forward strand.
CAAGGGCAACTTGTTCTGGGCGTTCGCCTACAACGTCGCCGCCATCCCGCTGGCCGCGCTCGGCCTGCTCAACCCGATGATCGCCGGAGCCGCCATGGCCTTCTCCAGCGTCTTCGTGGTCAGCAACAGCCTCCGGCTGCGCACCTTCCAACCCACATCCCCCACCACCCACTGACGAGGTGACCCCATGACCGACCACGATCCATCCCGAGCGGCCCAGCCGAATAGCGTCGCCGCCGGCTCGCCACCGGCACACGACCATCACCAGACCCGGCACGACCATCACGAACCCGGCAGCAGCCCGGGCGGCCACGACCCGCACGCCCACCACGACGGCGGACACGACGCACACGCCGGGCATGGCGGGCATGGCGGGCATGGCGGGCATGGCGGGGGCCACGATGATCATGTGGGGCAGTTCCGTCGGCTGTTCTGGGTGATGTTGGTGCTGGCGGTGCCGGTGATCGGGTTCTCGCCGATGTTCGCGATGCTGCTTGGCTACAGCCTGCCCGCCGCCGGCTGGGTCGGCTGGATCTCACCGCTGCTGGGCACCGTCATGTACGTGTGGGGCGGCCGGCCGTTCCTGACCGGCGCGGTCGGGGAGATCCGCGCCCGGCAGCCCGGGATGATGCTGCTGATCGCCCTGGCCATCACCGTGGCCTTTGTCGCCTCCTGGGGCGCCAGCCTCGGCCTGCTGCACCACGAGCTCGACTTCTGGTGGGAGCTGGCGCTGCTGATCGTGATCATGCTGCTCGGCCACTGGATCGAGATGCGGTCCCTGGCGCAGACCACCTCGGCGCTGGACTCGTTGGCGGCGCTGCTGCCCGACGAGGCCGAACGGGTCGTCGATCCCGGGAGTGAGCAGACCGGCACCGAGCTGGTCGCGCCGGCCGAGCTGCGGGTCGGGGACCTGGTGGTGGTCCGCCCGGGTGGCCGGATCCCCGCCGACGGCCGGATCCGGTCCGGCACCGCCAACATGGACGAGGCGATGATTACCGGGGAGTCCAAGCCGGTCCGCCGCGGCGAAGGCGACCTGGTGGTCGCCGGCACCGTGGCCACCGACTCCGGCCTGCGGGTCGAGATCACCGCCGTCGGCGACGACACCGCGCTGGCCGGCATCCAACGCCTGGTGACCGACGCGCAGAACTCCACCTCGAGGGCGCAGCGGATCGCCGACCGGGCCGCAGCGTGGCTGTTCTGGTTCGCGCTGCTCGCCGGGGTGATCACCGCCATCGTGTGGACGCTGCTCGGGCTGCCCGACCAGGCCGTGGTCCGCACCATCACCGTGCTGGTGATCGCCTGCCCCCACGCCCTCGGCCTGGCCATCCCACTGGTCGTCTCCATCGCCACCGAACGCGCCGCCCGCGGCGGCGTGCTGGTCAAGGACCGGCTCGCGCTGGAGTCGATGCGGACCGTCACCACCGTGCTGTTCGACAAGACCGGCACCCTCACCAAGGGCCAGCCCACCATCACCGGCCTCCACACCACCGGGGTCGACGAGGACGAGGTCCTCGCCCTGGCAGCCAGCGCCGAAGCCGACTCCGAGCACCCCCTGGCCCGGGCCATCGTGGCCGCCGCCGAGTACCGCAAGCTGCCGCTGCGGCCGGCGAGGGACTTCACCTCCTCACCGGCGGTCGGGGTGTCCGCCACCGTCGACGGACGGCACGTCCAGGTCGGCGGCCCCACCCTGTTGCACCAACACGGCGTCGCCGAGCTGCCGGTCGTCGAGCAGTGGCGCCGCGAGGGCGCGATCATCCTGCACGTGCTGATCGACGGGCAGGTGGCCGGCGCCTTGAAGCTGGCCGACGAGATCAGGGAGGAGTCCCGCGCGGCGGTGCGGGCCCTGCACGAGAGGAACGTGGAGGTGGTGATGATCACCGGCGACGCTGAGGCCGTGGCCGCCTCGGTCGCCGCCGAGCTCGGCATCGACCGGTACTTCGCCGGCGTCCGGCCCGAGGACAAGTCCGCCAAGGTCCAGCAGCTACAGGCCGAGGGGCGCCGGGTCGCCATGGTCGGCGACGGCGTCAACGACGCACCAGCACTGGCCCAGGCCGACGTCGGCATCGCCATCGGCGCCGGCACCGACGTGGCCATCGCCTCGGCCGGGGTGATCCTGGCCAGCGACGACCCCCGCTCGGTGCTGTCGGTGATCGAGCTGTCCACGGCGAGCTACCGCAAGATGAAGCAGAACCTGTGGTGGGCCGCCGGCTACAACCTGATCTCGGTGCCGCTGGCCGCCGGTGTCCTCGCCCC
>JAKDLH010000331.1 GCA_030452945.1 Microlunatus sp.
CGTGTTGGCCAGCGGCGACGTGCACGGTGATGGACCCGACGATCTGGTGGTCGCCGACCCTGCGTTCGGCTGCCACGACCCGGGGCGGCCCGACTACGGTTCGGGTGTGGTGGTGCTGCTGCCCGGCTCGGCGCGCGGCCTGACCACCTCCGACAGTCAGTTGTGGACCCAAGACTCCCCCGGGGTGGACGGGGCGGAACGGCTCGGAAATCTGTTCGGGGAGGCGTTAGCGATGGGCCCGCTGGATCGGGGGGACACCGCCGATCTGGCGATCGGCGCGCCCGGCGACGGTACTGGGTCGGTGACGGTGCTGCTGGGCGGGGCGAAGGGGCTGAGCACCGCCGGGATCGGCGGCACCCGCTACACCCAAGCCACCCCGGGGATCGTCGGTACCGCCGAGGCTGGTGACAGGTTCGGCGACACCGTCACCACCGCGCCGGTACAGAACCAGTCTCAGGCCAGCCTGATCATCGGTGTCCCCGGTGAGGATGTGGGAAGCGTGACCGACGCCGGCTCGGTCACCCAGCTGTCGATCAGCCGCACCGGACCCGACCCCCGCGGCAGCCGCACCTTCACCGCCAACACCCCGGGGGTGAAAGGCAAAGCCGGCCGGTTTGACCATTTCGGCGACAGCACCCACCACTGGGGCTGACCGAAGCCGCCCCACCTCCGGGTCCGCGTCTGGTCTAGCGGGCACTCACCTGAGGGGTCAAGGCCCGGCACGACCGGCTGGGCCCGGTTCCCGGTTGTCCATGGCCATCCACGAGCTCTGCCTAGACACCCGGCCGCTACGTGCGCCCACGTCACCAGCACGCCCGCTGCACCTGACTCCAAAGAACCGCATCACAGTCTTCGTCGGTAGTGCCATGGGTTGACGCTGAGTCAGGTGCTGCAGGGCCTGGTAGCAGCGGTTGGACGGGGCGTCCTTGTTGCGGGTTCGGCACAGGTGGAGGTCGCTCAGCCGCTGCAGGCCGTGCACACCATGACCGCCCGGCGTCGTCACCAGCATCCGCCCCTCATGCCGTGTCGGTCAAGGATCGTCAGGCGGAACGCGCAGATCACGGCTGGCAGTCGGCGGTCAACGCGCACCGTCGAGTTCGGCAGGAGAGCGCAGAACACAGAATTGGTTGCCTTCAGCGTCGCTCAGGGTGACCCAGCCACTGCCCGGGCCGCGGATGCCGCGGTGGTCGGCCACAAGCGTGGCGCCGTGGGCGAGCAGATGATCAACCTCGTCATCGCGAGAGCGGTTTCGGGGACGGACGTCGAAGTGAATTCGCTTAGCCGGCAAATCGGCGTCGGGTACCTCGATGAAGAGCAGCCGGTGAGAGGTGTCGGGATCGATGATCATGCATTCCTCGTCCCCAGGTTCATTCGGGTCTCCCGGGATGTCGGCGTAGTCGAGCACCTGCTTCCACCACTCGGAGAGGACGTACGCGTTGTGGCAGTCGATCGTCGTGTGCGAAATCGAAACCGTCATGGGGAGAGTCTGTTGCTGGGGCATGGCAGGAGCAACTGCATATCCCGACGGGACGAACGCGTACCACCATGGGATTCGCTACCGGCCTGGGGTCGGCTGTTGGGCTTGCCGAGAGTCGGTGCTGCCGGCGGCTGGTTGGAGCTGGTATAGACCGTCGATGAAGGCACGCGCTGCGTTTGGCGTGAGTGGCTGTAGCAGCGCCCGATCCACTGTCTCCACGACCTCGATCGCTCTCGGAGCCAGGTTTGTGCCGGCGGCGGTAACCACGAGACGGCGCGCCCGGGTGTCCGCGGCGTCGACATCACGGGTGATCAGACCCTTTCTCTCAAGGGTTCGGATGACCTGCGAGGTCATTTTCACGTCGGTGCCTGCGTGTGCAGCGAGGGCAGCCTGCGTCGGTTGTTGGTCGTGCGAGTTGAGCCACCAGGCGCTGGCCAGTAGGACGAATTGAACGTGTGTGAGGTCGAGCGGCTTGAGGGCTGCCGCGACCTCGCGCTGCCAACGCAGCGTCAGGTGCCATAGCAGGAACCCCGGGCTTTCCTCGGGCTGCTCGATCATCAGGCCGCTTCCCTCGAAGTAACGATGACCACTATCGAGGCCGAGCGGTTCTCGCGGCCGCAGCCAGTGCCGCGATGACCTGCGGGAAGTCCGCCGAGACCGCAGTGCCGACTTCTTCGCCGACGGCGTCCGCTGCGGGCCCGGTGACCTCCACTCGGTAGGTGATCAACGTCCCTCTGCTGGATAGGGGCTCAAGTCGGTGCACGACGCGAATCACCAGCTCGCCTACCCCCGTCACGTCTGTCAGTAACCGATGCGGGTCCAGCTCAACGATCGTGCTGGTCAGCACGTCCTCGCTCGGCGGCTTCATCCGGAATGTTGCGCCGAGGACCAGTGGGCCGTCCAGCTCGATCGTCTCTATCCCCTCGTTCCAGGCCCCCACCCGTTGACATCACTCAGGAGCTGCCACACCTCCGCCAAGCCGGATTCGGCCATCCCTGTGTATTCCTTCGCCCACATACTTCCTCCGCGCGCAGATAGTCTGTACGTAGACTATCTCGCTCGAGCGGCCGCTCAGATTTTTCGAGCCGGTCGTACCGGTTCGGGATCGACTACTGGGACGCGTTGAGCCAGGTGTCGAGCGCGGCGAGCGTGCGCAGGGTCGCGGCCACATCGGTGGCTCTCAGCTGCGGAAGTTCGGTTCGACGGGCGGCATCGAAGATGGCGTCACCGCGCCGGACCAGGGCGTTGCCTGCGTCGGTTAGTCGAACGTCGTTCTCGCGTCTGGTGCGATCGGAGACGGCGACGGTGATGAGACCCGCGCGCATGGCCTTGTCGATCTGGCGGCTGACTGTCCCTTTTGTGAGGCCGAGCCGGTCCGCGATCACCTTCTGGCTCAGCGTGCCCGGGTGAGCATCGACCACGCTCAGGACGAGAAACTGCGTGAGCGACTGGTTCAGCTCGCGTTGAAACAACCGCTCCCCGGTCCGATCCAAGGCGCCGGCTACTCGGCGGATCATCAACCACAGGCGCGCGGTGTCGTCAGGTAGATCCGGTAGGTCAGTCACGGCAGGTACTGTATCAACTCAATGTTTGACAGACAACCGTTGTGTATGCAACCGTTGTATATGCGACCGTTACCTGTTGGATTATGGAGGTTCTCATGCGAGTGATGCTCGTGCTCGACCACCCTTACACCCTCGACTCGGCCCCGAACGTTCGTCATCAGCGCAGCTTCTCCGCCGCGGTCGCTGCCGCTGTGATCAGCGGCAGTACCGACGCCGGGCATGACATCGATGTCGCGGATCTCGCGGCCGACGGGTTTAACCCGGCCATGACCAAAGCAGATCTGCTGGCATGGAGGCAGTCCCGCGTGATCGACCCGACGGTCCTGGACTACCAGCAGCGCCTGTTCGCCGCCGACCACCTCGTCTTCGTGTTCCCGGTGTGGTGGGAAGCCATGCCAGCCGCAACCAAAGGCTTCCTCGACCGAGTGCTGACCAAGGGAGTCGTCTTCGACGAGGTGTTGGGCGCGAGAGGAAACCCGTTCCGCAACCAGCTGACCCGGCTAAGCGGGGTCTCGGTGTTCACTGTCATGACCACCCCGGACAAGGCGTATCGCTGGTGGTACCGAGACCCCCTCACCAAGATCATGTTCAAGGGGACCTTTGGCAAGATAGGGG
>JAKDLH010000041.1 GCA_030452945.1 Microlunatus sp.
CCAGATCGACACGCCCTCCTGGCGTCGGGTGTACACGTCTCGGGCATTGCGCAGGGCCAGCTCAGCGTCCGGGGCGTGCAGACTCCCGACGTGGTTGTGGGAGAGGCCACGCCGAGCCCGGACAAACACCTCCCACAGCGGCCAGGTGCCCAGCGGAACAGGATCTGGACCCTGAACCGGCACCCCCGCCGTAGGGACAGCGCCGTGGCCGCCCTCGGCCTGGAAGTCAGCCTCCTTCAGCTCGACCTCGGCGTCTTGGGAGTTCTCGGTCATGCCGCTACCGCTACCGGCTGAGACTTGGCGGCGTGGGCCATGGCGGCCTCCCTAACCCAGCGACCGTCCTCCCAAGTGCGGACCTTGTGCTCGACGCGCTGCCGGTTGCACGGCCCGTCGCCGCTGATCACCTGCTTGAACTCGGCCCAGTCGATCGGTCCGAAGTCGTAGTGGCCGCGGTCGGGGTTCCACTTCAGATCGCGATCCGGCAACTCGAGGCCGAGCACGTCGGCCTGCGGGACGCACATGTCGATGAACTTCTGCCGAAGCTCGTCGTTGGTGTGCCGCTTGATCTTCCAGGCCATCGACTGGGCGGTGTGCGGCGACTCCGCATCTGGGGGTCCGAACATCATCAGCGACGGCCACCACCAGCGGTTCACCGAGTCCTGAGCCATCGCCTTCTGCTCAACCGAGCCGTGCGACAACGCGTAGAGCAACTCGAAGCCCTGCCGCTGGTGGAAGGACTCCTCCTTGCAGATTCTGATCATGGCCCGGGCGTAAGGACCGTAGGAGCTACGGCACAGCGGCACCTGATTGACGATCGCCGCACCGTCGACCAGCCAGCCGATCGCACCCATGTCGGCCCAGCTCAGAGTCGGGTAGTTGAAGATGGAGGAGTATTTCTGCCGGCCGGCATGCAGCAGATCGTTCATCTCCTCGCGCGAGGCGCCCAGAGTCTCGGCCGCACTGTAGAGATACAAACCGTGGCCAGCCTCGTCCTGGACCTTGGCCATCAAGATGGCCTTTCGCCGCAGCGAGGGGGCACGGGTAATCCAGTTCCCCTCCGGCTGCATGCCGATGATCTCGGAGTGCGCGTGTTGCGCCACCTGCCGGATGAGCGTCTTGCGATAGGCCTCTGGCACCCAGTCCCGCGGCTCGATCCGTTGTTCAGCTGCGATGGTTTCACTGAACTGCTGCTCCGCCGCGGCCCGTCCGCTATCGGTGTCGGGCAGGAGCTCAACTCCAACTGTGCCGTCCATATCACTCTCCAGATCTCCGCGGGGCGTTACACTTGCCAACCGAACGTTCCGTACAGTATAGGACATTCGGTCGCAGAGGCCACCCGCCTTCGACCTCTGACAACCCAGCCTACGGATAGGACGACTCGTGGTCGACGTATTGCCCAGCTATGTAGCAGATTCGTGGTTCACCCCGACCGGTTCCGGCGCCATCACCTCCGACGCCAGCACCGGTGAGCCGATTGCCGCTGTGACCAGCGCCGGCATCGACTTCGGCAAGCTGATCCGGCACTCCCGAGACGTGGGCGGGCCCGCTCTGCGTGAGCTGACGTTCCGACGCCGGGCCGCGATGATGGAGGCGTTGGCCGCCCACCTGAGCGAGCACAAGCAGGAGCTCTACGACCTCTCGGCGCGCGCCGGCTACACCCAACATGATGCGACATTCGACGTTGACGGCGGGATTCATTCGCTGTTGGTCCACGCGAGGAAGGGCAAGGTCGAGCTGCCCGACGACACGATGCTGCTGGACGGTGAAGTCGAACGACTCAGCAGGCGCGGATCGTTTGTCGCCCAGCACGTCTGCGTGCCGTTGCGTGGGGCGGCCGTTCACATCAACGCCTTCAACTTCCCGGTTTGGGGGCTGCTGGAGAAGCTGGCCCCAGCCCTGATCGCCGGTGTGCCGGTCATCGCGAAGCCGGCCAGCTCGACGGCCTTCATCACGTACGCGGTCGTCCGCCACATCGTCGACTCACAGATCTTGCCGGCCGGGGCGCTCCAGCTGATTTGCGGTGGAGTCGGCGACTTGTTCGAGCACCTGACCGGCCAAGACGTGGTCTGCTTTACCGGCTCGGCCGAGACCGCCGAACAGCTCCGCTCCCATCCCACGATCGTGTCCCAGTCGGTGCGTTTCAACACCGAGGCGGACTCGTTGAACGCGGCGATTCTGGGGCCCGACGCGACCCCAGACACTGAGGAGTTCGGTCTGTTCGTCGCGGAGGTGGTGGCCGAGATGACCCAGAAAGCCGGTCAGAAGTGCACGGCCATCCGCCGGGCCTTCGTACCTCGGAGTTCGGTGCCAGCTGCCCTGGAGGCGATTGGCCAGGCCCTCTCCCAGGTGAGGGTCGGCGATCCGTCCGACCCCTCGGTCACCATGGGCCCGCTGGTCAGCCTCAGCCAACGCACGTCAGTGCGGGCTGCGGTGGGACAACTGTTGAACGCGGCCGAGCTGGCGTTCGGTCAGCCGGACACGGTCGAAGTAGTCGGCGCGGACGCGGAACGCGGCGCGTTCATGTCACCGGTGCTGCTGTGGTGCTCCGACGCCAGCCGCGCCGAACCGCATCAGATCGAAGCCTTCGGTCCGGTCTGCACGGTGCTGCCGTACGACTCGGTCGACGAGATCGCCGAACTAGCCGCGCGAGGAGAGGGCAGTCTAGTGGCGACTTTGGTCACCCACGACGTTGACGTGGCCCGCCGAATGGTCGCAGACGTAGCTGCCTACCACGGCCGGTTGCTGGTGCTCGATCGAACCTGCGGCAAGGAGTCCACCGGCCACGGTGCGGCCCTGTCCCAGTTGGTCCATGGCGGGCCGGGCCGGGCCGGCGGCGGCGAGGAGTTGGGCGGGCTGCGCGGGCTGCGACGCTATCTGCAGCGGACGGCTGTGCAAGGCTCCCCCGACATGCTGACCGCCATCTCTGGACGCTGGGTGGTTGGCGCGGAACGGCACACCGACGGCGAGCACCCGTTCCGCAAGTATCTGGAGGATCTCCGGCTGGGTGACGCGGTGATCGCCGGACCCCGGACGATCACGCTGGATGACATCGACAGCTTCGCGGCGCTCACCGGGGACATCTTCTATGCGCACATGGACGAGGAGGCAGCGCGGGCCAATCCGTTCTTCGAAGGGCGGGTGGCTCATGGCTACCTGCTGCTGGCAGTCGCCGCTGGCCTGTTCGTCGAGCCGTCCCCCGGGCCGGTGCTGGCCAACTACGGCATCGACGGGTTGCGGTTCCTCAAGCCGGTCAATCCCGGTGATGCGGTGACCGTCACGCTGACCGCCAAGCAGATCCGGCCACGCAAGGGCTACGGCGAGGTCAGTTGGGACGCCGTGGTCACCAATCAGGACGGCGACTCGGTGGCCGAGTACGACGTGCTCACCATGGTGGCGAACCGGCCGGCTGGGTAGGGGTCAGCGGGTCCACGATCAGCTGCCGACGAGCCAAGGATCGATGAGTTTCAAATTCAGCCCACTGAAGTCGTCGGTGTTGCGGGTGGCCAGGGCCGCCTCGTGGGATCTGCAGATGGCAGCGATCTGAGCGTCGAAGCCGGCGATGGGGGCGCGGGCGTGCTCACGCGCGACTATGATGCTGGCGTTGTGGCCTGCAGCGACCGCGTCGAAAGGGAGGACACGATCGGCGAAGGTGTCGAAAACATCGTCGGCGGCGGCGCTCAGCAGGGTTCGCCGGCGCCCGGCCGGCAGACGAGAGATCCCGAATCGCACCTCGGCCAGCGTTACCGACGTCGTGTAGATCAGGTGCGGTGGCGCCGAGCGCACCCAGCCTTCGACGCGGGAGTCCGGCTTGGCTCGCATGAGTTCGGAGATGACGTTGGTGTCCAAGACGACTGCGTCCGGCGGGGCCGTCGAGCCGGGCGTCACCGGGACAGGTCGGCGGCCCGGGGTGCTTCGGAGCGGGTCGGCGGGTCGAGTTCGACTCCGCCGAGATCACCGAATCGAGTCATGATCGCCTGAGCTAGACCAGCGGGGACAGCGATCGGGGTGACGGCATCAGTCAGGATCGCGCGGATCTCCGCTTCCATAGAACGGCCATGTTCAGCCGCCCGGATGCGCAGCCGGTCTCGTACCGAGTCGTCCAAGTCCCTGACGCTAACCGCTGCCACCATCGCCTCCTGCCATCAATGCTAGCAGGGAACTGACCACCACTACAATTAGGCTCAGCCTCGTCCGACTCTGCGCACCGCAGACGCGATCGCTTCGGCTCCCCGTCGACTCATCACGATGGTGTAGTGATTGACCGCGTTCACCGGTCGGATCGCCAGCTGTGGAAAGGTCTCGTGCCAGTGCACCACGACCGGTGGAGGGTAGAGCGCGGGGATGTCGTTCATCAGCCCGTGCGACGCGACCAGCCATTGGGCTGGATACTCCACGTCGGGACGGCCCAGCAGGCTCAGCGCACGACGCAGGCTCTCCCCTTGGTGGACATCGCGTGAGTCCGCGATCAGGCTGGCATAGCTGGCTCGGGAGCGAAGGCGCGGCGCCTGACCGCCCAGGTCGTAGCGTGCGTAGTCCTCCACCACGGAGGTCCAGGCTCCCTCGAATGCCGGGTGATGACGCCAGAACCGCACCGCGGACGCCCTGCTGGGAAAGATCATCGCGAGCCGGTTGGCCAGGCTGGCGATGATCCGGTCGGCCTCCGCCTCCGGATCGGTGACCCCACCGCCCAGCGGCAGCCCCCCGTCGACCAGCACGAGTGAGCGGACCCGATCAGGGTGCCGGTCGGCTAACACCAGCCCGACGTAGCCGCCCATCGAGTGCCCGACGACCACAGCCGACTCGACTCCGACGGAATCGAGCACGGCCACCATGTCGTCGGCATGGTGACTCAAACCGAAGGGGCCTTCGATCTCGCTGGACCCACCCCGGCCGCGCAGATCGGGCGCGATGATCCGCGCGCCGGGGAGTCTTTCGACCAGGTAAGGCCAGCAGCGGTGATTGCCGGTGATGCCGTGCAAGGCCAGGACGGTGGTCACCAAACTCGACTCCTGGGCCGGCTCCCAAACTCCAAACGTCAAATCGCCACCGGGCACCGGCAGCGAGCGCAGCGAGTACCGGTCCCAAGCCGGGACACCGGCGAGCCGAGCCGCACGGTCTAGGTCGGTCACGATATGAGCACTCACAATTCAAACCCCTTAGTGCCCATCCTAGAGCAGGCCCGGACGGCCTGCGCTGGGTGTTAGGCTCCGAACTGTCTCGATGGCACCAGCCAGCACCCCGCGCTCGCTGTCTGGCTCGCCGCACGCGTACCCGCCAGGTCGAGCACGCGTACCCACCAGGCCGAGTGGGTGTTCTGGACTCGAGCGCAGCCCCTGCCAAGGAGACTCCATGTCGAGTGCTGACCCACGGGACGACGAGCCCGGCCACGAGGATCAGGCTTCCCCCGACCATCAGGCATCGATGGCTCGCCGACTCAGCCCGATCGGTGTCGTCGGTGGCGGAACGATGGGGTCGGGGATCGTACACGTGTTGTTGGCGGCGGGGATCAACGTGACTCTGGTCGAGTCCGACCAAGCCGCGTTGGAGCGTGCGGACCGGCTGATCCGTCGCAGCCTCGACGCCGCCCACCAGCGTGGCAAGCTCCCCGGTGAGCCCGAGGACCTGTTGACCCGACTGACGACGGCGGTCATCCATGACCCGCTGCGAGAGGCGCGGTTGGTCGTCGAAGCGGTGCCGGAGGTGCCGGATCTGAAAATCACCCTGCTCAGCGAGATCGAGAAGGTGCTACCAGACGAGGCAATCCTGGCCACCAACACCAGCTCGCTGTCGCTGGCGGATCTGAGTAGGCATCTGAGCCGGCCCAACCGGTTTCTCGGCATGCACTTCTTCAACCCGGTTCCTGTGCAGGTGCTGCTCGAGGTCATCCGGACCGAGCGAACCGACCGCTCCGCGCTCGACCTGGTCCACGATCTGGCTGGGCTGCTCGGCAAGGAGACGATCGAGATTCAGGACTCGCCCGGTTTCGCGACCAGCCGGCTCGGCGTGCTGCTGGGGTTGGAAGCCATCCGGATGGTGGAGGAGGGGGTGGCCTCGCCGGCGGACATCGACAAGGCCATGACGCTCGGCTACCGCTATCCCATGGGCCCCTGCCGGCTCGGCGACCTGGTTGGACATGATGTCCGGCTGGGTATCGCCGACTACCTGTGGGCCCAGCTCGGCCCGCGGTTCGAACCACCCCAGCTGCTGCGAGACATGGTGGCAGCGGGCAAGCTGGGTAAGAAGAGCGGAGAGGGCTTCTACCAATGGGACTGATCCGGGTGCAGCGCGACGGTCCGCTCGCACTCATCGGGTTGGATCGGCCCGCGAAGATGAACGCGTTGGACCAGGCTCTGTGCTCCGAGCTCACCGACGTCTTGACCGGCCTGCGTCATGAGCCGACCATCCTGATTCTCCACTCCACCACCCCGGGGATGTTCGTCGCCGGCGCCGACATCGCCGAGCTGCTCGAGCGAGACGCTGAGGTCGGTCTGCGAGGGGTCAACGCGACGCTTTTCGAGCTGCTCGAGTCGCATCGCTGGCCCACCATCGCCGCGGTGGACGGCCAGGCTCTGGGCGGCGGTTGCGAGCTGGCCCTGGCTTGCGACCTGCGGGTGGCCTCACAGCGTTCCCGCTTCGGTCAACCCGAGCTGGGACTCGGCATTCTCGCCGGTGCCGGCGGCAACTGGCGGCTCGCGCAGGCCGTCGGGGTGCCGATGGCGCGACGGATGCTCTACACGGGACAGGTGCTGACCGCCGAGGAAGCCCGACAGGCGGGGTTGGTCGACCGGGTGGTCGCGGTCGAGGACGTCCTCGACTCGGCGATCGCGTACGCCGAGCAGGTGGCCCGCCAATCATGGCGAGCGCTGGAGTTGACCAAGGTGGCGCTACGGCTCCACCGACCGGCCACCACCTCCTACGACATGACCGCCCAGGCGCTGCTGTTCGAGAGCGAGGAGAAGAAGGTCCGGATGACGGCGTTCCTGGCCGAACGGGCTCGCCGCCGAGCCGAACGAGATCGACAAGGGAAGAAGGAACAGGGATGACAGGGTCGGAGAGGATGACAGGGTCGGAGAGATCGGTCCGGTTCGACATCAGTGAGGGAGTGGCGGAGCTGGTGCTCAACCGTCCGGCTCAGCTCAACGCCATGACACCGGAGATGGTGGACCAGATCAACGCCGCCGTGGAGCAAGCCCGCGACAGCGCTCGGGTCCTGCTGGTGTCCGCGACCGGTCGCGGTTTCTCGGCCGGGCGCGATATCGCCGGAGCCGACCCCGGTGCCGAGGACGGCGGGCAGGTGCTCACCGAAATCTTCAATCCCATGCTCCAGCGGGTTGCCGATCTGCCGTTTCCCACCATCGCAGCGGTGCACGGGGCGTGCCTGGGCGTTGGACTCGGTCTCGCGCTGGCCTGTGACGTCATCTTCGCCGCCGCCGACGCGAAGTTCGGCTCCCCGTTCAACAAGATCGGAGCGGTGCTAGACTCCGGCGCGCACAAGGTTTTCGTCGAGCGCCTCGGCGCCGCGGTGACCTTGGACCTGATCTACTCGGGGCGATTCCTGTCGGGCACCGAAGCGGCCGCTGCCGGACTGGTGTCGCGGGCGGTTCCCACCCCGGAGTTGGCCGAGACCGCCCTCGACTACGCTCGCGGTCTCGCCCAGGGCCCGGCCCTCGCCTTCGCCGAATCCAAACGGCTGGTCCGGGAGATCAACGACAACCCGGTCACCTTGGCACGCTGCCTGGAGCTGGAGGCCGGCGCCCAGAGCCGATCGTCGGCCACACGAGACTATGTGGAGGGATTCACCGCGTTCCTTCAACGCCGTCAACCCACGTTCACCGGAGCGTAGAGGTGCCATACCTGGAGCGGCCTGGCGCCAAGATCTGGTGGGAGACCATGGGCACCGGCAGCCCGTTGATGATCGTGCAAGGCCTCGGCTACAACATCCAGGCGAGCTGGCGGCTGCTGCCGGAGCTGTCCACCCGGCACACCCTGCTCCTGCTCGACAACCGCGGTGTGGGCCGCAGCGACGTGCCGAAGGAGCTGTTCACGATCGCGGACATGGCCGCCGACGCGGCGGCGGTGATCGAGGCGGCCGACTTGGGTGCGGTCCATCTCATCGGTTTCTCGATGGGTGGACTGATCGCCCAGGAGCTTTCCCTCACTCGTCCGAAGTTGATCCGTTCCCTGACTCTGGGCTGCACCTCGCCTGGCGGCAAGGACGCCGTGCTGTTGACCAAGGAGACCGCGGAGCTGTTGGGCGAGCTGGACAAGCTGCCAGCTCCCGAAGCCGCCCGCAAAGCAGCACCGGTGGTGTATGCGCAGGCCACCCCGGCCTCGGCCGTGGAGGCCGACATCGACGCCCGGATGGTCTATCCGACCTCACGCGTGGGCTACGGCATGCAGTTGGCCGCGGTCGCCCGGTACGGCGGGGCCTCGGCCCGGTTGGCGGACCTGGACTGCCCGGTGCTGGTCCTGCACGGTACCGCGGACCGCCTCGTACCGCCGGAGAACGCCGCCGTGTTGAAGAAGGCCATCCCCCATGCTGTCGTCCACCTGATCCCCGACGCGGGCCACATCTTCACCACCGATGCCACCGAGGCCGTGCTCGAGGCCGTGTTGGGCTTTCTCGACGAGCAGGACACCGCCCCGTCTTTCCCTCGGCCGGCCCCGGTTCACAGCACGATGCAGGACTCATTTGCCCTCAGCGTGTCGGCCATCCTGCGTCAGGTCGAGACCCTGCATGCCGACGTCCAGCTCAGCGTGTTCGACGGCCAGTCGGTGCGCCACATCCGATACGCCGACGTGGCGGAACGAATTTACCGGTTGAGTGGCGCGCTGCTCGGGGCGAGAGTCAAGAAGGGCCATCGGGTGGGCACCTTCATGTGGAACTCCCAGGCCCACCTCGAGGCCTACTTCGCCGTTCCGGCGGCCGGTGCGGTGCTGCACACGATCAACGTCCGGTTGCCCGCCGAGCAGGTGGGCCACATCATCGACCACGCGCAGGACAGCGTGCTGCTCGTCGACGCTTCCCTGTGGGACACCCTGGCGCCGGTGCTGGGTGGGCGGCCAACCGTACGTCTCATCGTGATCGCCGGCAGTGTTGACCTGACCGCCGCCCGGAAGGCTGTCGATGTGGAGGTGATCGACTACGAGCAGTTTCTCGCCGCGGCCACGCCGGCCACCGTGGACATCGACGACGACCGCTCGCCGGCCGCGATGTGTTACACCAGCGGGACGACCGGTGATCCTAAAGGGGTGGTGTACAGCCATCGGTCGGTCTACCTGCACGCCCTGGCAAATCTCACCGCCGCCGGATTCGGCATCAGCGACCGGGATCGGATGCTCCAAGCGGTGCCGATGTTCCACGCCAACGGATGGGGGTTCCCGTACGCGGCCTGGCTGGCTGGGGCCAGCCTGATCCTCCCCGACCGGTACGTACAGCCGGAGTTGCTGACGCCGCTGATCGCCTCGGAGCGACCGACCCTCTCCGGCGGTGTACCGACGGTCTGGCGCGGAGTGTTCGACTACGCCCAGGACTTTGAGCTCGACATCACCTCGCTCCGCGTCATCTCTTGCGCCGGCTCCGCCGTGCCCGAGTCGCTGTTACGTGACTACCAGTCGTTGGGCATCAATCTGTACCAGGCGTGGGGAATGACCGAGACCTCGCCGCTGGCGGCCATCGCGCGCCCGCCGGCCGTGACCAGGGGCCGCGACGAGTGGTATTGGCGCACCCGGACCGGGCGACCGGTGCCCGGCGTGGAGACGCGCCTGGCCGATGAGGACGGGACGGTACTGCCTAATGACGGCACCTCGGTCGGGGAGCTGCAGGTACGTGGGCCCTGGGTTGCGGCCAGCTACGTCGACGGGGTCAGCGGCAGCTCTTTCGACGCCGGGTGGCTGCGCACGGGTGACCTCGGGACGATCGACGACACCGGGGCGATGAAGATCACCGACCGGCTCAAAGATCTGATCAAGTCCGGCGGTGAGTGGATCAGCTCCACCGAGCTGGAAGACCGTCTGGTCAGCCATCCCGCCGTGGTCGAAGCGGCCGTCATCGCGGTTCCCGATCCGAAGTGGCAGGAACGACCGCTGGCGGTGGTTCAGCTCCGCCCCGACGTGCCGGTCAGCGAGGCGGAGTTGCGCAACCACCTCAGCCACCACCTCGCTAGCTGGCAGTTGCCCGAACACTGGGCCGTGGTGGCCGCCATCCCGAAGACCGGGGCCGGGAAGATCGACAAGCAGCAACTGCGCAGGAGCTACGCGAGCGGTGAACTGGCCGTCACCACGGTGCCCCGATCGTGACCGATTTCGGGGTGACGACAACGGCAGACGACCTCATCCCCGACATCGGGGATGAGGTCATCCGTTCAGTTCGCGATCCTCGAACTCGCGGCTAGCTGCAGCTAGCTGGCGGATCCGGTCGTGCCCTTCGCGGCCTGGTCGGCGGCCTTGTTAGCCGTTTCGGTGCCGTCTTCCTTGCTACCGCTGTTCGGGCCAGCCGACTTGGCCTGCTTGACCTCGGGCGCGGTCGCCTTCGACGGGCGGGGAGTGCTGGTCAGCTCCGAGGGGCTGGACGACTCCGACGAGCTGGACGCCGCGGCCGCGGCTGCTTTCGACGGGCGCGGAGTGCTAGTCAGCTTGGACGGGCTGGACGGCGGACGCACACTGGCCGATGCATCGGAGCCGACCGGTTTCGGCGCCGCCGCCTTGGCCGGCGCCTTCTTCGCTTGAGCCGTCGCACTGGTCTTGGCGGTACGCCGCATTCGCGGCTTCGCGGTCGACGAAGCGGTGGTCGCGGCGGTTGGCGCCCCTGGGGCGTGTGCCCGCCCGGCGTCAGTGTCGTCCGCGTCGGTATCCTTCGCGCCGGTGTCGTTCGCGTCGGTATCCTTCGAATCGATGTGCTCCGCGCCGGTGTCCTTCTCGGGCACCGATCCGCCCGGCTGCCAGGTGAGCACCGCCAGCCGTCGCGCGAACTGCCGGTTCAACTCCAGCACCTCGCGGGCGAAACTGAACATGGAGTCGACGAACTCCCGCGGGTCCTCGGGTATCCCGAGGTCCATCTGCGGCATCTCCAACTCGGGGAAACCCTCAATCTTGGGCAGCCTTTCGGCCATGAACTTGCCCGGATAGGTGTCGGCGTCCGAGACGATCGTCGCGGTCTTCGTCCAGGTGCGCATGGCGTCGACCGCGGCGATCTGACTCGCCCTGATCTGGTCCAGCGTCTGGGTCTGGAACCGGACGACGTCTTCTGTGCTGAGCATGGAATCATTCTCCCAACGGCGTTGAGGTGGGGCGGATCCGGCGCTGCGTGCGCCGGTCAGGCCTCACTTGTTGGCGGACTTGCCCGTTTGCTTGGCGGCGACCTGCTGGGCGTCGAGCAGATCGTGAGCGAACTTCTTGTTCAGGTCGAGAAGCTGACTCGCGAAGTCGTACGAGGAATCCACCATCGCGACCGGGTCGCCGAAGGCCGCCTTCATTTCGACCGGCAAGTCAGGTGTGGCCGGCGCGTTCGGGGACATCTTGGCGACGGCCTGGGTCCAGGCCTCGACGGTCTTAACCGTGGCGTCTTGGTAGTACTTGATCGACTCAAGGGCGTCGGTCTGCCACTTGGCGACGGCGTCCTGTGGTGCTGAAATCGTGCTCATATCTAGATCCTCCTAGGATTCGGTGGGCGATACGCCCAGTATATCAGATGCTTGGCTTGTATATCAATCGCTGGCGCGAACATAACTCCGGTAGACGCCGAGCAGCGCCTCCTTCTCGGCAGCGCCGAGACGCGAGTCGGACAAAATCGCGGCCTCCACCCTCTCGGCCCGTGGGCCGGAGGCCGCCTCCGCTACAGGGCCGGAGCCGATGTCCGCCGCCGTTTCGATGTCGAAGCCGATGGCGTCCTCGGACTCTCGCCGGGCGCCCTCCCGCAGAATCTCCTCAATCGAGAGGTGCAGAGCCTCGCCGATCTGCACGAGCACCCGAAGTGTTGGGTCGTGCAGACCGCGCTCGATCTGACTCAGGTAGGCGTTCGACACCCGAGTGGCCTGGGACAACTGGCGCAGCGACATGTTGGCGAGTTCGCGACGTTGGCGAATGTAGGCTCCCATTGCCACCCGCTGCGTCTCCCAGGGATTGATCAGCGGGTCGGAGTTCACGGAGTTGGACGCGAGCTGTCCAGCAGCTGGTGCACGAACTGCTTGTTCAGCTCCAACAGCCGGGCGGCGAAGTCGTACACCGAGTCGACGATCATGGAGGGGTCGCCCATAGCGTCCTTGAGCTCGGTCGGCAGCTCAGGTGTGGCAGGGGTGGCCGGAGTCATCTTGGCCACAGCTTCGTTCCAGTTCTTCACTGCTTCCAGCGTGGCGGCCTGACCGGTCCGGATGGCGTCGAGGGCCTGGCTCTGCATCGCGGCCATGGCTTCGTGCGGATTCTGAGCATTCTGCATGCTGGTCCTCCTGGGGAGTAGGTTCGTCTGGTGGAAAGGTTTCCACTTGTGAACACTATATAGGGCGACTGATAGATATGTCAATCACGCCCGGCGACTTACGTCACAGACTGCGACCCACGTAGGTCGTCGGTTCCGAGCCAGATTCCAGGTCAGCGATACGGACGAGCTCTTCGATCCCTTCACCGATAGCATCCAGCAGCGGAGTGACCGTGGAGAACGTCGCCTCGTCGGTGACCGCACTGATGGTCACCTCACCATCGTAGGAATGCACACAGATGGCGATCTTCAACGGGCTCCACAGCGCGATGCAAGCACCGAGCCAGTGGAGCTTGCGGCCGGACAAATAGAGGGGGTTCTGCGGTCCCGGGACGTTGGTAACCACGGTGTTGACGAAGGTGGGAGCGGTAGAGGCGATCCGAGTGGCCACCATCAGCGTGGTCGGACTGGTCAGGGTCGTCCCGGGAGTGATGGCGTTGGCCGGCACGGTGCTCTTGAGCTGCTTCAGCGCCGCCGTCTGGGACTTGATTCGCTCCAGCCGTTCCATCGCCGGCATCTCTCCCACCGGAACCTCGACGACCATCGCGCCGATCTCGTTGCCCTGGGGACCGCTCCGCTGCGATGACAGGGACACCGGCACCATCACCCGCATGGTTCGATCCTGAACGGATTCGTTCAGATACTCCGCAATCACCGAGGAGTAGCCGTAGCCACAGGCGGTGAGGATCAAATCGTTGATCGTGCCGCCGAGCTTGGCTCGCAACTTCTTGAAGACGTCAAGGTCGACCGGAAGCATCCCCCACCGACGTCCCGGGCGGACCGGCCCGTTGATCGCCCACGGGCTGATCGGGATGCCGGGCTGCATGAAAGGACTGGGATCGAAGGTCTCCGGCATTTTCGGGATCTGAATCCCCCCGCTCAGAGACGCGCGCCACGCATTCATCGCGTCCTGAGCCGCGTCCTTGGCCAAAGCGCTCACCAACTCGGCGTCGGTCAGCTCCGGTCGGGGACGCCAGTTGTCGATCACCGCGGGTTCGCCTTCGGGCTTGGGGCTGAGCAGCAGGCGGATGATCTCGATGGAGTTGACCCCATCCACCATGGCGTGGTGCATCCGGACCACCAGCATCCAACGATCATCCGTCAATCCGGTGACCAGATGTACCTGCCACAACGGAAGGGTGAGATCCATCGGATCTGACATGATGCGGGACACCGCAGCGCCGATCGGATGCAGCGCGGGTTGCGCCGGGTGATGGTGCACGTGACGCCGCAGGTCGAACCTAATGTCATCCATCCACACCGGCAGGGCGAGACCGAGCGGCATGTGCCGGACCTTCTGCCGGAACCGCGGCACCAGCGCGATCCGGTCGGCGATGGCCCGCATCACCTCTTCAGTGGTCAGCGCGGGTCCATCGAAGACCAGGACCACCCCGACATCGTTGTGGGTGTTGCCGTCCTCACTGTAAAGAAACGAGGCATCCATGATTGACATGCGATCCATCTGGGTTCATTCTCCTAAGACGTAGCGGCCGGGAGCAGGTGCCAACACCTGGTGGTCGGCGTTTCCGAGCTCGGTGGGTGCTTGACGGGTGCCGTCGCTACGGGCGAGCAGCCAGTCGACCCAGTGCGGCCACCAAGAACCCTCGTTCCTGGTCGCCGCAGTTGCCCACGCCTCCGCGTCGTCGACCACGTCAGGGTTGGTGTAGAACGCGGCGCGGGCTTTCCCCGGCGGGTAGATGATCGACTGCACGTGCCCGGTCGGGGTAAGAACGAAGGTGCTGTCCCCACCAAGGGCGCGAGCGGCCGCGTAGCAAGCCTTCCACGGCGAGATGTGGTCGGTCTGTCCGGCGATGTGGTAGCTGTCGACCTGCGCCTCGGCCAGATCGATCGGAGTGCCGAGACTCACCAGGCCGCCCGGTTCGAGCAGGCTGTTGGCTAGGCTCATCTCGGTCATTTCCAACGCGAGCTGTGCGGTGAGACCCTGGCCGTCGGCGTTCCAAAACATGATGTCGAAGGCCGGCGGCTTCCTCCCCAGCAGCCAGTCCTGCACCAGATAACGCCAGACCAGGTCATTGGGCCGCATCCACACGAACGTGTTCGCGATGCTCTGGGCAGTGATGATCTCACCCTTCTCTGCCCGAGCGCGGAGTGTCTCCAGACTCTGATCCGAGGCCGCGATACCGATACCGCCAGGCTCACCGAAATCAACCACCGTCACCCCCAACGTCACGGTGGCGATGGTCCGTCGGCCGGTCGCAGCCTGGTGACCGAGCAGCATGCAGGCAAACATCCCCCCAGAGCAGTCACCGAAGACGTGCACACGGTCGCTGCCAGCAACGCTGCGGGTGACCTCGATGGCCTCCAGCGCCGAACCGAGGTAGTTGTCGATGCCCCACGAGGCGTGTTCGGGCTGGGGGTCCCGCCACACGATCGTGTAGACGTCCACGCCGCGGTTCACGGCGTATTCGACCAGACTCCGCTCCGGAGCAAGATCCCAGAAGTAGTACTTGTTGACCGGCGGCGGCAGCAACATCAGCGGGACGGCACCCACCTCCGCCGTGGTGGCGCGGTAGTGCAGCAGTTCGAACATCTCGGTACGGTGAACGACCGCACCCTCGGTGGCTGCGATATTCACCCCGACCTGAAAGGCGGCCTTGTCCACCTGGGAGGGCAACCCACCGTTGGCCAGGAGATCGGTGACGAAGTTGGTCGTGCCATCGAACAGTGAACGACCGCTAGTGGTGATCGCCTGCTTGAGCGCCTCAGGATTACCGGCCAGAAAGTTCGTCGGCGCCATGGCGCTGGTCAGCACCCCCATCAAGAGCCGACTGCGTTCCCGAGTCCGCCAGTCGACCTCGTCGTTGTCGACCAGACTCATCATCTCCTTCTCCCACACCAGATACAGCTGTGCCCAGCGCCGGTAGAAGCTGTTCTCGGCAAAGGCGGGGTCACGGAAACGCGGGTCCTTCGCCGGGATTTCGACGTCCTCCGCACCGGCGAGCAGCGCGGAACTCCGGATCGCGACATTCGACATGGCTCGCACAGCGGCCGCCGGCGTCACGGTGCTGGCCAGCGAGTTGACCAACAACAACGGGTCCATGCCGGCGAGAAACTCCCCCCCGAGCGCACCGGTCGTCTCCTCGGCGCGCTCTAGTTCGCCGCCGTCCTCCTTGGGTTCGTTTGCGTCGACCATCAGGCAGCCACCTCCTCTCGTTCCCGATCCAGGAACTCGATGATGTCGGCGACGGGCCGCTCGGGGGCGTCGAACAAGAAAAGGTGGCCTTGACCGCGATAAATCCGCAATTCCGCGTCTGGAACGATCGAGGCCATCAGCTTGGAGTTCGCGACCGGTGCCATCGGGTCCTCCTCGCCGCACATCACCAAGGTCGGCAACCGCAGACTGGCCAACCACGGCATCGAACTCCACCCCAGGAAGGCCCCCACCTGGCAGGTGACCCCTAACAGCGTCGCCCGGTGCGCGTCCCAGCCGGCGAGTTCGTCCTCGAACAGTCGCGGATGCCGGCCCACCCGGCCGCGGTAGATGACCGGAGCCACCATCTCGCGGATCAGCGGGATCTGGTAGCGCAGTGGATTGGACGCCGTGAGCAGCGTGATCAGATCCGCGGGGAAACCGCCCACGCCGGGCGCTGTGCCGGCGAGGATCAGCGAGTTCACGTACTCCGGGAAGTCCTTCGCCAGTTGCTGAGCGACCGTGCCGCCGAAAGAGAATCCGAGCACGTCGGCTCGGGAGACCCCGAGGGCCTCGAGGGCGTCCTTGTAGAACACCGCGAGCTCGTTCATGGACAGGATGTGGTTCGGCGCACTCGACAACCCCATACCCGGATGGTCGATCCCGATAATGTCGCGTCCGCTCAGCCGCGTGATCAGCGGCTCCCACGATTCCAGACACGATCCCAGTCCATTAATCAGCAGCAGTGGCGTGCCGGTGCCCGGCCGCCGACGAATGCGGATCTTCAGATCACCAATCCGAAGGAAGGTGTCCTCCATCGTCGCGTAACGGACCCGTTTGATCACGGCCATGTCGTCCGCGCCGGCTCAGTCGAAAACGATCACGCTGCGCGCGACCGACCCGCGCTGCATGTCGTCGAAGGCCTTGTTGACGTCCTCCAGGCCGAGGCGGGCCGACACGAGCTCGTCCAGCTTGAGCCGACCTTGCTGGTACATCTGCGCATATCGAGGCATGTCAGTACGGAAATTGTTGGACCCCATCAACGAGCCCACCAGCTTCTTCTCGAACATGAAGTCCACGCCAGGGATCTCCACGCTGGTGCCGAGCGGAATCATGCCGACCACCACGGCGGTGCCGCCCGGTCTC